>JAJFJH010000390.1 GCA_021774155.1 Nitrosomonas sp. | reverse complement strand
AAAGATCAGTAAACATAAGGGTTACAGGCCGAAACTGAATATACTGGTGCAATATTGGGGCTAGATAAACAACCCCGTGGCAAAGCCACGGGGAATCACAAGTTAAACCACTTCAAACACCAACTGGCCTGAATACATGACGGGAAACTCCAGTTTCCCAAAAAATTCACTTTTAAGTCAGTGGCACCCTTATGCATGACATTCCTTATTGCAGATCAACCTGTTATATAACCATCCAAGTGGAATTGCCGGGCACTATTGAAAATAGGTATGGTTGTTAGGTGTCGTTTCAAATCTATCGGTTTGTTGTCGGCAGTTGTGTCCTGACATATCTTGAGAGACTAAATGACGCGAGATGGATATCCGACGCACTCATCTTAGGCTGTTCATTCTCAATATATTTAGGTAGCACCTTAGGGTTAAGAACCCACACTTTTGGTTTATTTACTGAATTATTCGTTCGCTCGATAAACCATCCAGGGTAAAGAACAACTGGCCGAATAGGAAATTGCTTGCCTGTCATATCACGTAATAACTCACTTAGCCACGTAGTTGCTGAGCTAACCTGCACTACGGCATTACGATCAGGCTTCATTCCATTTACTAAGATATCGCATCCATCAAATTGGATAATTGGCTTGCTTTGACGAGGAAAGGTAAAAGTTTTGGTCTCAATCACATAAATACCAGTTGAGTGAATAACAATATGATCAATATTAAAATTTCCGGCAGAGCAGTCATGAAAGACCTTTGCACCTTTTTCACGAAGTAGTTCAAGATATTGGCCGACAGCCTTTTCACCATCTCGTCCAAGACGAAGATTTTTAAGCTTCCGATTTGCCTTTAGTATACTGAAAAGAGTATAACCGATTCCAATAAGCGTAAATATTGTCCAAAGAATTGGATTGAGAGGCGATCCCGTTAAAAAATAAAGCCACTGCGATGCTGCTACACTAAAAAGCATAAAGGTAATCTCTAATGGGAGTAGTTTATTGTCATCAGTTATTTTCTCGATGTGCTTTTGAATTGAATCACCTGCATTTGGCAAGGGGTTTGCTTTCAGTGGGGAACGATCAGCCTTCATATTTATCAATTAGATTCCTGTTGTGAAGTATAGGAAGAAAGTGAAATATAACGGCTTTCTAATACTGAGGCTTTAGTCAGAGCCAATATCTTCTGGGTATCCAGCGGAAGAACCATCAAAAATAGCGAGTTTGGGATTATTGGTTCCGGCAGAATTCCAAGCTCCCCTCTAAAAAACACAGGCCAAAATAAAACAGAGCGCAAGAAAGCATCCAGGCCTTTAATGGACAACCCCGTGGCAAGGCCACGGGGAATCACAGGTTGATCTTCATACAAAGCAAAAGAAACTAAAAGAATTTTGAACAGCGTGATATCTAATACCTTTTCGCACCCTGTTCAGTGTGCATTCATATTGACTTTATTAAAGTGAAGGAGGTTTAAACATACTACTGGAAACTCACTGAAGGAGACCCAAAATGCAAACCAAAAAAGCAGCATCGGCAAGCCTATTATTTATGTCATTATTGATATTAGCACTTGTAATACCAGCTGTGGCCGAGGCTGGCAGAGGCCACCACCGACATGGTCATTCACACCATCATCATCACTATGACCGATATGATTATGATTACGGTCACTCACATCGCCGCCATAAGTACAAACGCCACTATAGAGAACGGAATTCATATTACGGCGGCTACAGCCAGGGTTACAACCGCGTCTATAATCCGCCACGAGGCTACTACAATCGTCCATACTATAATAATTATCCACCACAACCACGCTACGAATATAGGCCCAACTATAATTATCCGCCACCTGCCCCCGTCTATGGGTATCCCGGCAACGTAATGTTTAGTATAGACGACGGTTATAATGGCTTTATGTTTGGCTACTGATCATACGAACCGGCAAATATTGAGAGTAAGTTGCCTTTTGCCGGTTTGTTTCAAATAAATTGACACACCCACTTAACAAGCTAAAGCTAAAGCTCAACCCAAACCAATCCCAACCTGATTAAATGGCTTGTCCTGAAAAAAGTTATCGATATTGCCTGCAAGCTGATCAAGCAAGCGTTGCCTGGATTGCTTGCTGGCCCAAGCCATATGTGGGGTCACAATAAGATTAGCTGACTGATGTTGTAATATCAAATTATTATTTCTAGGTGGTTCTTCACGCAACACATCAAGGGCGGCACCGGCAATTTGTTCTGTTGTTAAACTGTGCAGCAAGTCTGTTTCGTTCACCAATCCACCCCGCGCAGTGTTTATCAAATAGGCCGAGGGTTTCATCAGGTCAAATTCTCTGCGGCTTACTAAGTTTTGTGTGTCTTGCGACAGAGGACAATGCAGGGTAATAAAATCCGCCCGACTGACGACTTCGTCAAACGCAGCCCTCCCTGGTCGAGCAGGCTTATCTTTGCGTTCGGCAATCAATACTTGCATACCGAATGCCTTGGCAATTTCGGCCACCCCTTTACCTAATTCACCGTACCCAATAATACCCAGGGTCTTGCCAGACAATTCTTCAATTCCAAAATCAAGGGGACAAAAGAATTTACTGGCCTGCCAGCCACCATCTCTCACCAATTTCTGATATTCCACAAAGCGGCATGATAGATTCAGCATGAGCATAAAAACATGCTGCACAACAGATGAGGTAGCATAGCCCCGGACATTACAGACGGGAATATTACGCTCGGCAGCTGCAACAAGATCTATATTGTTGTATCCAGTCGCTGAAACACAGATGAGCTTTAAACGATCTGCGGCAAATATCGCAGCGCGATTAATAAACACTTTATTACTGACAACCACTTCTACGTCTTTGATTCTTTCCAACACTTGCTGTTCGGAGGACTCTTCATAGAAACACCATGGCGATATCGCCTGTTCCAACTTCGTACAATCCATATCGCCACGAGTGGCCGAACCAAAATCAAGAAAAACCGCACTCATTCCATTCTTCCTATCATTTTTTTATGATTTTAACTGGAAACACACAAACACGATAACATTATAATTTTGGCAAGATTAAAATTCGGGTTATGATGCCCGCATGGAAAAAATGTATTGGCTAGACCGCTGGGAATGCGACGATATAAGTTTTCATCAGACCGATGTCAACTCATATTTAAGCAGATACTGGCCAGAGTTAAAATTGGTTCATGGCAGCAAAGTATTCGTGCCGTTATGCGGCAAAAGCCGAGACATGCTATGGCTCAATGAGAAAGGGCATACTGTACTGGGCATTGAGTTAAGCAAACTCGCAGTACAAGCGTTTTTTCAAGAAAACAACGATACCCCGCATCATGAAACTAATGATAGGTTTGAGGTTTTTAGAATCAATGACCTCAGTATCCTGTGTGGTAATTTCTTTGATTTGAACAAGAACGACTTGGCTACAGTCAATGCCGTTTATGACCGCGCATCGCTTGTCGCACTACCACCCAAAATGCGCGAACGTTATGCAAGCCACCTGATGAACATCCTGCCACCTGGGACGCAAATTCTATTGATTACTTTTGACTACCCGCAATCAGAAATGGAGGGGCCGCCATTTGCGGTTTCACCTGATGAAATCAAACAACATTATCAACAACATGCTGATATCCGTTTACTCGCACAATTGGACGTGCTCGAACAAAACCCTCGCTTTCAAGAGCGTGGACTGAGTCGAATGCAGGAAAGCATTTTTTTACTGACAACCCACTCCAGTTAAAATTTCGCATAATTAATGGCCTGGATAGTCTATATTTTGCAATGCGCTGATGACAGTCTCTATACGGGCATCACAACTGATTTTGCACGTCGAATTAATGAGCATGAAATGGGCGGAGCTAAGGGCGCGCGATACACCAACGGTCGTGGACCCTTTCAATTAATGTATCAAGCACATTGTGAAAATAGAGTCGAAGCCTCAAAATTGGAAAGTTCGATAAAGGCATTATCTCGCGCCAAAAAATTGACTTTAATCTCTCAACAAATAAATTTGCGAATTGATCATTAATAATGTTGACGATATCGGACCACTTATCCCTACCACTAACCGAGATCGACATGCAAGCAATACGCTCACAAGGCTCTGGTGGACAGAATGTTAACAAAGTATCGACGGCCATTCATTTGCGCTTTGATATCAACGCATCATCATTACCCGGCATATACAAAGAACGATTACTAAAATTAAAAGATAGCCGTATCTCTAGCGATGGCATTATTATTATCAAAGCACAACGCTATAACAGCCAGATTAAAAACAAGGATGATGCACTCAGCCGGCTTCAGGAAATCATCAAAAGCGTTACCGTTCATATAAAAATGCGCAAAACAACCAAACCAACCAAAGCATCTAAAGTCAAACGCCTAGAAAGCAAAGCCATTCAAAGCCGAAGAAAATCGTTACGTGGCAAGGTTAAGGATGAGTAACATCAGTTAAACAACGGCCTAAATTTTCCATCAATTGGAGAACCCAGTCACTTGCTATTACGATTAAATATACTTGTATTTGTTCTGGGTGCTAGCTTATTGCAACGACAGGCTGAGTTACCTGAGTTAATTTGGGTACTTGGGTTACTGCCCGTCATCATTGCTTTTTCCAGACTCAGATATCACTCATCAGAAATTTCTGTTATTACAAGGAAATTCTTACTGTTTATCTGTTTCATTGGCATCGGGTTTTTCTGGGCAGCTACATTTGCACACTGGCGCATGGCAGAATCATTACCAAACGCATGGGAAGGTCGTGATATTCAGATCGTCGGCGTAGTCGCCAGCCTGCCACAAACAAGTGACCGTAGTGTACGTTTTCGGTTTGATGTAGAAGAGGTTCTCACCGAATCAGCCATTACTCCCAAACATATCTCACTCTCCTGGTATAAAAATCGTAACAGATTGACGGGTGAGACAGCATTGCCCAGCGTACAAGCAGGCGAACGCTGGCAGATAACGGTGCGTTTAAAACGACCACACAGCAACGCCAACCCTCATGGGTTTGATTATGAAGCATGGGCGTTGGAACGTAACATACGTGCCGTCGGTTATGTGCGTCCTGCTGAAGACAATGTACGTCTGGATGTAATAGTTAACCAACCACTTTATTGGATTGAACGCATCCGCCAAAAAATTGATCAGCGCTTTACTCAGATTCTATCGGAACAAGCCTATGCCGGTGTGTTGATTACACTCGCGACAGGAAATCAACGCGCCATCCCACATGATCAGTGGCAAGTATTTACGCGCACAGGCACCAATCATCTAATGGCCATTTCTGGGCTTCATATTACGATGGTTTCAACCATGATGTTTGCATTGATGTATTGGTTGTGGCGTTTGAGCCCTTCGTTAACATTGCGGTTACCTGCACGTCGTGCGGCAGTGATTGCAGGGCTAATTGTGGCACTGGGTTACACCCTACTTTCCGGTTTCGCCATTCCTGCGCAACGTGCATTTTGTATGCTCGCAGTGGTGGCAATTGCGTTATGGCGAGGACAATTCACTGCGCCGACAATGGCGCTTGCTTGGGCTTTATTTGTTGTGGTGCTACTTGATCCATGGGCAACACTTTCACCAGGATTCTGGCTATCATTTGGCGCCATCGCCATCATCATGCTTGTAACTGTTGGACGTATTGGCCAACTGCACTGGCTCACTGGCTGGCTGCGAATACAGTGGGCCATTATATTGGGCTTGGTTCCTTTACTATTGGCACTATTTCAACAAGTATCCGTCGTATCACCGATAGCCAATGCCATCGCTATTCCGCTAGTTAGTTTGGTTATTGTGCCCTTAACTTTATTGGCGACTATACCGCTATTTGACTTTGTCTTACCTCTTGCTCACACCGCATTAGGTATCGGCATGGCTGGGTTGACGTGGTTAAACGAGACACCACATGCCATCTGGCAACAACACGCACCGCCAGCCTGGACCATTGGCGCCGCTGTTATTGGCATCGTTTGGATGCTACTGCCCGGCAACCTGGGATCGGGATTTTTCTCGGGTTTCCCTGCACGCTGGCTTGGTTTAGTTGCATTGTCACCCATGTTTCTAGTCATGCCGCCCAAACCAGCAGACGGAGAATTATGGTTAACCGTGTTAGATGTCGGACAGGGATTAGCCGTTGTAGCACACACAAAAAACCACGCGTTGTTGTTTGATACCGGACCAAGTTTTGGTCATTCCGACAGTGGCAGTCGGGTTATTGCGCCTTTTCTGCGTGGCGAAGGCATCCGGCAATTAGATGCAATGGTTGTATCGCATGCAGATTCTGACCATAGTGGCGGCGCGTTATCTGTCATGGGTGCGGTGCAAGTCAATAAACTCATATCATCGTTAGGAAAAGGCCACCCGATTCATCAAGCCACACAAAATAAACAACAATGCTATGCCGGCCAATCATGGCAATGGGATGATGTGCATTTTGAAATACTGCATCCATTGACCAAAGACTACGGCAAACCAAGTCTAGACACTAATGCAACCAGTTGTGTGCTAAAAATTACCAGCAACCATGGCAGTGTATTGTTACCTGCAGATATTGGGCGTAATGGTGAAAACGCTTTACTTTCTCGTGACCGTGATGGACTACCTTCCACGGTATTAATCGCTCCTCATCATGGCAGCAGCACTTCTTCAACTGCGGCTTTCATCCAACAGGTGAACCCTAATCTGACTATCTTCACGGTGGGTTATCGTAACCGTTATGGTCATCCACGAGAGGAAGTTATCGAGCGTTACCGTACGTTGGGGTATAAGAAGTTACGCAGTGATCATGACGGGGCAATATTACTTCGGTTTACAAAAGAGGGATTATTGGTTAAAAGCTGGCGGGTACTGAATCGCCGGTATTGGCAGCAAGCTTGGGATTAAACTATTCTGATTCTAGTGTCATAACTGGTAAGTTAGTTCGCAGCACTTTATTTTTAATCATGGCTCTAGATACCTTCTTCTCAGCTTCCTTAATGCCTATATGAAACCCCGCAAAACCGGGCATAACGACCTGATCAACAGCCATACCAATTACACGACCATTATGCGGTGATATCACTTCGCTCTGGGTGTTGGTAATAGGGTCTGTCACTACACCCAATACTTTATTTTTGGAAACTCTGTCACCCAAAGCCACATTACTAAACAGAATACCACCATGATCAACACGCACCCATGCAGAGTGATAATAAACAGATTCCGAATCATTCCATACATGGGTATTCTCAAGCATTTTTATTTTATTTAGCAAAATTTTAATGCTTTTAACACCATGTACAACAGCAGGCTCTTGCAACGTCAACGACTTCCCCGCCTCCAGTGTAACGGAGGGGATTCCTATTTCTAACGCAGCATGTCGCAACATACCAGTAGAACCTTCACTGTGCAGGATGACTGGTATTCCAAACGCCTGAGCAAAAGCAGCCACTTCAGGATAATGCAAATCAGCTCTAATTTGCGGCAGATTAGTACGGTGTGACGAACCCGTATGCAAATCCACTAGTAAATCACAGTGTTTAACAATATTATTAAAAAATGAATAGGCAATACGAGATGCTGAGCTACCTTGTGGGTTACCCGGAAAGAAACGGTTTAGATCACGACGGTCTGTCAAATAACGTGACGCACGTTGAAACCCCTGCAAGTTTACAATTGGCACACCAATCACAGTACCCGACAATTCATTTGGATCAATGCCATGGAGTATACGTCGAACAATCTCAATACCATTTAATTCATCACCATGAATCGCGGCTGTTAAGCAAAGTACAGGGCCTGTCCGTGCGCCATTCACCACTAAAACTGGTGTTGGTAGAGATAGGCCATCAATAGATTGATTCGGTTGCCAAGATAGTCTCATTGCATTAGCAGGCGGGACGGCAACATCCAACAAAGCAAATGATTCTTGTGGCTGAGTAGCTTGATCAATGTTAAGTATTTCGGCAATTTCTCCATTTGCCGGTGATGCGTGATTGGTTATCGCGTTTAATGGGACAATTGACTCGTCTTCGACGCCATCAAATGTTTGATGTGTAAACCCATTAACGGTTACCAACAAAAGTAATAAACCAAAAATTTTACTTAACATTTATTAATTGCGTCCAATTATTTATTACTTATCATAGCGTCTGAATTTTTAAGAAACTTAATCCCGCGTTAAAAAGCAAATGACCTAAATCACACCACTAGAATTAACAATTGTTTGAATTGATAGCTATTTGAATACGATATACGATATACGATTATTTCTGTGACATTAGATTAAAAAAAGACGGAAAACCAGACCATTACTTCTATTGGACAATCAATAACTATTGATTAATTCTTAATCAGAATCAATTAACGATGACGCGCTAAATAACGCGGTGTCCAAGCATGCGGAATTTTGTGTACGAAGTGATAGCGTGCAACATGGTAGCTTGGGTCAAAACCATAAAAATTGAACTGCATGTGACGAAGTTCTTCATCGCGATAGGTTTGCAGTGGTTTTTGTTGTTCGTCTTGTTGACGCAGAGAAATTTTCTTTTGCAAATGCATGACGTAGTCAGGGTCTTGTGCCACAGCCGCCGCCAGTTGCCCAATCTTCTTCTTAAAATCACTTGGATTAAGCGAAAAACAACCATCAATGAGTCCAATATCACGTGCATAGGCCGCGCTGATGGGTAAACGATTCTGGGTTAGTGACTCAGCCTTTAGTTTGCCGACTCGACGCGGCAATAGGTAGGTCCAATATTCAGAACCATACAAATTGCCCATGCTTTTATAGTGTGGATTGAAAATCACACCATCACGCGCATAAACGTAATCTGCTGCTAACGACAAAAACACCCCGCCTGCACCTGCATTGCTTTGTATAGCAGCGATGGTGAATTGTTTGCTGGTCGTAATAATTGCATGAGCCAAGTCATTCATCGCATTAATATTGCGCCAGGACTCATCCGCAGGGCTGACAGCCTGTTCAATGTGATTGAGATGAATGCCATTTGCCCAGAAATCAGCGCCACCCATGAGCACGATGACTCGCACATCACGATGAGTCGCAGCTAAATAAGCGTCTCGTAAACGATGGCATTGCTCGATATCCATCGCGCCATTGTAAAAATCAAAAT
>JAJFJH010000389.1 GCA_021774155.1 Nitrosomonas sp. | reverse complement strand
TAGGAGATAAAAATTATGGCTATGAAGAATCCGGTACATCCGGGGAAAATTATTAAACATGATTGTATGGAGGCTTTAGGGCTAAATGTTACCGATGCCGCAAAAGCTTTGGGTGTAGTGCGAACAACCCTTTCCAGAGTTATAAACGAAAAAGCATCTGTATCGCCAGAAATGGCGATTCGTGTTTCAAAGGCTTTTGGTGGAACACCGGAACATTGGCTCAGAATGCAGCTGGCCTATGATGTAGCACAAATGCGCGATCAAATAGATCGTATTCAGGTTAAACGATTGCACATGCCAGATGTGCTGCAAACATCAGCCTAAGAAGCTCGCGTAGATGGGTGCAACCCATCTACATCACATCAATAGCATCAATAGGGTCATATATGGATTAGCACAATAAAACACGTAACTTTTTGAATAAAAGTAGCAATATGCCAGGGATTCGATAGCACTGCAGGGTTGACCGCCACGAAATTTTTCATAAGCCATCCGGTTCCATAACCACTTTCTTATCAAATCGGGTTTTCCTGGCTGTCTTTTTTTATGCTTTTCTCTTTTTTAACCAGATCAAAACACCGGTGATAGACAACGTCGTCACTATCAGCCCGGTGATACAAATCAATATCTGCATCGGCAAACCAAAAACGCGCGCGGTGTGCAGCCAGATGGCCCAACGGTGAATGACGTCACCGATTGAATCGGTATCTGGCGTGATCAGTGATTTGAGCGCGCCGGTATCGGCATCCAGTATCGCAATCGTTTCACCATATATGCCGCCCATCTCCCGGTCCGTTTTGACACTATAACGATATACACCATGCGCCCGGTCGAGAAACAAAAATGTTTCGTGTTCGACCGTAAAGCCGTCGTGTTCGGCCGCCGCATTGATCACCGACCGCCCACGCAGTTGCGCTGCGCGCATGCTCAAACTAGGCGTTTCGATAGGTTGATCAAGTGCAGGAAATGCGTTCATGTCACGCTTGTTCAATAGCGTGCTCATGACTGGCTGGTACACTATATTCAAATTAAATGCCACACCCGACCAAGCCAGCACCAGCAACAGCGGCCACAGCCACAAACCACTCGCACGATGTTAATCATAGTTAAAACGGCTGGGTTTGATCTGCCAGGCGGGCTTCCAGCGTCGCCAGAAGTAGTGAGATTGTTGTGGTAGCTTTTTTCTTGACGGCACAGTCAGATAAAACCCGATAAAACAATCAAAAAACCACAGTAATGCGGCGATACCGAAAGTATAAATGCCGAACATCAGCAGATGTTCCGGCAGCGCTAATGAATAATGTAGTCGATACAAAAATGGCATAAGATTTTCTTTAGCCAACGACACCGCCTGCCGGTCTCGTGCGCCGGTCTGCTCACCCGTGTGCGGATTGAAAAAAACTTCATTGTCAGTCAGTGCAAATTTTTTATCCGTTTCAGGGTTGATGCGTGGCGTCAGAAAAAAACGATAGGCTTCGTCGGCTTCATAATGCAATTTTAAACGGTCAACACGCGCATGTGGCCATTGACGCTCGATGCGGTCACGTAGTGTGAGCGGATCAAAAGGTTGTGTCTTGTTCGCCGCTACCAGAACCGGCACTGTCAACAATGCCGGATTGAGCCAGCGATCCAATTCATTGTGGAACGCCAGTATGCCGCCGGCCAGCCCGATAATGACCAAAACAGGTATCAGCATTAAGCCAACGTAGCGGTGAACAATAGCGAGATAGCTGCGCATGATATACATTTAACAAGATTATACTGCTTAGTTCTCCGGAAAAGCTAATACTCAACCCGAAGCGATCCTAGGAAAATACGTGGTGTGCCCACTGTAATACGGCTGCGGCCAAATCCAGAACTGCTTGGGAAGTATTCCTTATCGAACAGATTATTTACATTCAGTTGTGCTGTTACACGGGTTTTACCTACCTTCTTGGAATAACTGGTCATCAGATTAAACACGGCATAACCAGGCATTTGAAAATTATTTTCTGGGTTGCCTTCGCGCTTTCCTCTAAGCGTTACGCCGCCGCCGACTTTCAAACCTCTCAAGGCTTCATTTTGAAATGCAAAAGTAGACCAGATATTACCGGCATGCTTAGGTACATTCGAAAAACGATTACCCTCCGTATCATTATTGGCTCGAGTTATTTCTGAATCGATATAGGCATAATTGGCAATGACATTCCAGCCGGGTAGTAATTCTCCAGTAATGTCGACCTCGATACCTTCATTACGTGCTTCACCGGTCAGCACTGAAAAACCCTGGAGTGCCAACTGAGGGTCGGGGTGACCGGTAGCGACGTTTTGCTTGGTTAATTGAAACCATGCTACGGTTGCGCTGAAACGCCCGTCTAACAACTCCGTTTTAATGCCGGCTTCCCATTGCTGCGCCGTTTCCGCCTTAAGCGATTGTCCGCCGAGTCCTATCGAGCCAAAATTTGGTCTACCTAGACTTTCTACATAATTGCCGTAGAAGGAGATCGCTGGAATCGGTCGCCATAGCACGCCGGCACGTGGTGTGATTTTATCTTGTTTATTTACCGCTGATCTGTTTTTAATTTCAGCATTGTCGTAGCGAAAACCCGCCAGCACATGGACGTTATAAGGCAGTTTTATTTGGTCTTGAAAGTATAAGCCAAACCAGTCTTCTGTCCCGCTATAAGGATCAACAAGCGTCGGATTCTGAATTCGTGAACCACTGTGTACTGGATTAAAAATATCAATGGAAGGAAAATTAGGGTCATTAATAAAAACACCCTTATTATTAGAGTAAAAATAGTCTCCACCCATCAAAATAGTGTGCTTAATGCCGAATGTATCTATGTTTCCGGTCAAGTCCATACTGGTATTATAAGTTTCTGCTTTGTTGTCTCTAAATCCGGCAAAAGCACGGTTAAGGGTGCGGTTATCCGGTTGAAGCCCTAGCAATGCTGCAACTGTTGCATTTTGTTCCGTCAATTGAAGATTAGCGCGATGCTTGATTTCCCAGTTATCATTAAGCGCATGCGACCAGTTAAATCCCGCATGGATTTCTTCAAATTCACTTCCTTGAAAAGATTCGCCCAGATTACGTTGTATCGGTAAATTGGCCGGGCGGTTACCAACCGCCGGAAAACCAAAGTCTTGTGTTCCCTTACCAGTTTTATACTCCATCTCTAAAGTAACCTGTGTGCGGTCGGAGATTCGCCATTGCAGTACTGGTGCCAAAAAGAAGTGGTGATTATCGACGAACTGACGGAACGAACCCTTATCCTCATAAGCAAAATTCAGGCGATACAGCAGTGAATTGCTCTCATTTAGACCACTCGTTGCATCCACTGTGGTACGAAATAAATTGTAGGAACCAAATTGTTGCTGTACTGAATAATAAGGGGTTGCCTGCGGTTTCTTAGTGACTAGATTAATCATGCCGCCGGGTTCAATTCGACCGAATAAAATCGATGCGGGCCCTTTTAATACTTCAATACGTTCCAAATTCGCAGTTTCTCTTGAGCCAGTTTGAGTATTTGCAGATTGAAATCGCACCCCATCACGGTAATAGTCAAAAGTATTGAAGCCCCGGATATTGAATGATTCAATCAGACCGATTCCTTGCTGAGGGAAAACACCGCTAATATTATTTAATGCGTCTTCCAAGCGAAACGCTTGCTGATCATTAAGCACTGATTTAGGCACTACCTGAATCGACATTGGCGTTTCCATGATTGGTGTTTTAGTTTTGGTCGCAGTAGACGCATCGGGAACTTTATATTGGGTGCTGTATAGCGCGTCCGGGTCCATTTCTCCGGTTATCTTGATTTCCGGAAACTGCGTCGGATCGGGTGCTTTTTGTTTAATCACTATCATACTGTTATCAACCAGCTCATAGCTTAGCCGATTTTTGTCCAATATTTGATCAAGTGCCTGTGCAACGGTATAAGTGCCTTTCAGTGGTGTCGATTGCAGGTTTTGTACGGCGTCATCCGCATACATCAGCTTGGCACCGGAAATTTCGGCAAGTTTATTTAGCGTAGTCGCGAGCGGCTGGGTGGGGAGATCTAAGGTATAGGTTTGATCGGCACAGACTGGATTGACCGATAACAAGAAAAGTGAGAGGGTTAAAAATGAGCGTAGCAAAAACTGCATAAAATGTTCTCCGTTAGCAATATTAAGGACGTGTTTTATGTCCTGTTATCTTAGAGACGAGATTCAGCTTGCTAACTGGTCACATTTTATTTTTTGTGTTTTGATGGATGGTTATTTCTATTGCGCCCATTCAATCAATAACGTTTGCTCATCGGACAAGCGACTGACTTTGATCGGTAGAATTTTTTCGAGGCTGTTGAGGAATAGTTCCAGATTGTCGGAGCCAAACGTTCCACTCAATGTCTCGAGTGCAATGGAAGGATCTGCAAAAGCAAAGCGCACAGGGTGATAGCGTTCCAGTTCAGACACGACTTCTTTTACGGCGGCTTGTCGGAATATCAATCGGCCTTGTTTCCATGCTTCAATCTGCGCGATATCGGTTGATTGCTGGTGAGAAAGACCGAGACCCGATTGATACCATCGCTGATACCCCTCATCCATGCGTTCACCATTGATTTCAACGGCGCCTTGTAATACGGCGACCAGGACATCATCATTCTGCAATCGCACACTGAACCGGGTGCCAATATCGCGGATGGTTAATTGATCGGTCTGTACGTTAAAAGAGCGTACGCGTTCATGCTGCACATCAAAGATCGCTTCACCGCTATCCAGCTTGATATGACGTTGCAACAGGGAAATTTTGGCATGCAGACGGGTTGCCGTATTCAGATCGACCGTACTGCCGTCGTTCAAGGTTATGGTCCTTTTTTCTCCTAGCTGAGTGCTATAGGTAACCGTCTCGGCATGATATTCCATCCACCCAACACTGACTAACGCCGATGAAATAAGCATCAAAGCAGCCATGCCCAGCGCGCGCACTGCCCGACGTTTAGAGCGGGGTCGGCGTGCTTCTTCCAAGCCGGGGATGCCGGTTGTTTTCTTAAGTTGGTTCAGGTCAGACCATAAATACTCAGCATGCGCATAGGCTTTTTGATTCGTTTCACTTTTGCAATACCAATGATTAAATTTCTGTTTGTTCTCATCGGTGCAGTTTTCTGATTGCAACAAAAAAAACCATTCCAAGGCTTGCTTCAAGAGACGTTCATTTGGCGGAGGGGTCGGCATGGAATGGACTAATGAGAACGCAATAAACTAAGGAAACAAATGGTTCATGTGATGGTTGCAGTGTAGCATCGCACGTACTAATCGTCGCTGTACTGTTTTTTCAGATATTATCAGCCGGGCAGAAATTTCACGATAACTCAGCGCATCAATCTTACGCAGCAAAAATACATCACGGCAAGATGCCGGCATGGATGAAATCACGTTAAACAAAATTTTACATTGCTGACGAAGCGAAGCCAGTTCATCAGGTTGCAATAAAGGACAGGGTTGTTCATCATCCAACGCTAAGTTTTCTATTTTCCCCGTTGGACTACGCAGGTAATCAATCGCCAGGTTATGTCCAATCCGAAACATGTAGGTTGGCAGGTTGGTGACACTGGTCAAGTCGCGATGAATCAATAGCCGTATATAGGTTTCTTGCGCCAATTCAATGGCTGCCTCACGGCAGCCTACCGAGCGAGTAATGCTATTGACCAAATGCGTAAAATGGTTCTTGTAAAGATGGGTAAAAACAGTGGAATCTAGCGGAAACATGTGCAGCAGCGGTTAAAAAAACAGAAGGAATGATTACTATGATTATCCCGCTTATAGCAACAAATGAGAATGTGACAAATTGCCGCAGAGTCGTTACTGGCTGGCTACCGCCAAGCAGCATAGAAAGCCTAACCACCTTGACAACATTGAACATGACTATTGATGATTGTTTTGTAATGTGCCGCGTAACGCAGCAAATTTTTGTTGACGTAATTGTGCCACAGTCACATGTTTACTGATTTGTGCACGGCGTTTTTTGATCCAGACAATGATTCCGGTGACTGATAACAAGACGATAATCAAACCCATCAAGCAGACAAATAAGCGGTATGGCAGTCCGAAAACATTACCCATGTGTAGTGCATAGAGCCAGCTTGTCACGGTATTGCCGCTGTATTGTCCGGAAGGCAATAATAATAATTTGAACGCGCCAGTATCCGCGTCAAAAAACACACGCGTTGCCCCGCGCCTATCCTGGATATCGCGCGAGCTGCGTACCAGATATTGATAAACATTGCGTTCACTATCCAGCCACAAAGCAACAGGCCGGTGTATTTCAAAATCATGTTGCTTGGCTTGCTTGGCCATCCAATATTGTCCGGCAGCCTGTGCCTGCCGCCAGCCCAGTTTCGGTTCCTGTGGCGTTGATGGCTGCGACATTTGTTTCGGCAACTCGGTCCACGACGTCTTGTATTCAAATACCGTACGCGTGGTCCAGGTATACACCGTGTCCCACAAATTCATATACACACTGGACCAGGCAAAAATAAACAAAACCGGCCATAGCCACAGGCCGTTTGCCCGGTGTAGATCAAAATTCAACTTATAACGGCTGGCAGCCCAACGAATTTTCCACGCCGGTTGCCAGCGCCGCCACCAGGTGTTGCTGTTATGTTTATTTGTCAGTGCAGCCGGAGGCAATGGTGACCTGCGGCGTTGCGGCAGCGTCAGGTAAAAGCCGATAAAACAGTCGATGCTCCAGATCAACGCACAAATCCCCAGCACCCACATACCAATGCTATCCAGCGCCAAGGCATAATGTAGCTGATAGACGAACGGCATGAAATTAATCATCCCATCGGAAATGGCGCCGAATTGACGGCGACCCAATTCTTCCCCGGTATATGGGTTAAGGATTAACTGATTAAATCCGAGATCTTTGTCCTCACTATTGCCGTCGATACGGGGGCTGATTGCAACTAAAGTCGTTTCCTGGTTGCTTTCTAAAACGACGCCATTGACCCGTCCGTCGGGCGCCAGAATTTTCGCCTGCGTCGCCAGCGTAGCAAAATCCAATTTTTGGCCCGCCGTCTGCTGCGGATAGAACTGTGAATTAATGAGCCGCTCCAGTTCAGGATAAAAAGCCAGCAGACTGCCGGTCAAACCGACCACAATCAAAAACCCAGCCATGACCAGACCGGCCCAGCGGTGTAACCAGCCCCAAAATGGTCGTTTAAAAATCATCATCGTTGTTTTATCTTTGAATCGTCGTTGTAGAAAAATAAAATTTCTATTCGTACCTATTATGACGAGCGAGCGGCCAAAAACCGGACATAATGTTACAAATTATTTTTAGAGGTGTCCTTACGCGTGGGCTACACTCACTTTTATTCGCAAGACGAGTAGCGAAAAAAACGCCAGTTATCGCAGCGTTATGAGTTGCTACCCTTGTCCGCAAATAAGTTACAATATCAGCTAAAATTTTGACTGGGAACGAGCATGCCAACCGTATTGAGAATTGAGTCCTATCGTTTTTATTTTTACAGTCACGAGCCGAATGAACCACCACACATTCACATTGATCGAGATAATTCTTCGGCCAAGTTCTGGCTAGAAAATCCTGCACTAGCTAGTTCAGGAAATCAGTAGCATCTTCTGGAGTAATGGCATGGGTATTTTGGCACTTAATGCAGACGAAAGAGTAAAAAACGTTTATTTTACCGAAGAACTTCTTTCGGTCGATCTTGCGGATGGTCGCAAGATTTCAGTTCCTATTCTATGGTATCCACGCTTGCAGAACGCAACGCCGCAGCAACGGAATAATTGGAAAATATGTGGTGCGGGCTACGGAATACATTGGCCGGAAATTGATGAAGACCTCAGTACGGAAGGGCTACTTCGAGGAGCACCGGCACCTATTGTCCAACATCAGAACACCTAGGAAATTGTCCGATCTCGCGTAGGACGGGTGCAACCCATCAATTACCGAATTTAAATTTCTATTGCATTCAGTTTTGATGGGTTGCACCCATCTACGCGCTTTTTAACCATTCACCTTGCCGGGTTTATGAATTCAAATCGTTACATCGCATAATTGATCGAACCGACAAAGGTGCGCGGCATGCCAACAGTAATAGAATTTCGATCACCTAACGTACCGCCAAAGAGGTTGTCATTGGTCAGGTTATAGGCATTTAATTGCAATGTCACTCGTGATTTCATGAGTTTTGGTCGGTAACGCACCATGGCATCGACGCGTGCCTCTGACGGTAGTAAATAGGTGTTTGCGGTGTCACCCGGCCGCTTGTCCCGCACATAGACACCGGCACCGAAGCTTAAACCTCGCAGCGCTTCATTTTGCATGTCATATCGTGCCCATACGCTGCCCGAATGTTTAGGCACGTTAAACAATTGATTTCCTTTATTATTACCTTCAAGTATTTTGGCGTCGGTATAAGCATAGGTCAGTATAAGATCTAACCCTTGTGCAACTTGCCCAGAAATATCCACTTCCACGCCTTGGCTGCGCGCTTCACCAATAGCGACTGAAAACAGCTGACCGGGTACCCGCACTGACAGGTTCTTTTTAGTCAAGTGGTAATACGCGACGTTCGAGTTCAAGCGCCCGCCGAAAAGTGACATCTTAATACCGCCCTCCAATTGTTCACCGATCTGTGATCTGAGTGTATTGCCAGACGCGTCAATGGCTGTATTGGCATTACCCAGCGACTGTACGTAATTGCCGTAAAACGACAGCCATTCCCACGGTTGAAAAACAATTCCCGCGCGCGGACTGAAACGAGCGTCAGTAACCTTGCTACTTGCGGCTTTTGCGTCGGCTAAAGACAGGCCCTCACCACTTACAAACCCATTATTTTGCGTCGCCCAATCGTAACGACCGCCACCCATGATGTGTAGTTTATCGAATAACGTGATCTGATCCTGGAAATAGACGCCGTTCCATTCTCTGTTAGAGTGGGAAAATCTATTTGGACCGATGCCTTCTAAACTAATTGGGTTGTACTGAGGATTAAATATATTAATTGGATTAGCATCAATGGAGATAGATTCAAATCGTCCAAACCGGCCTTGATACTCCCAGCCAGCCAGAACGTTATGCTCGATACCCGCGGTATTAAACCGACCAGTGACGTCGACAGTACCTTGATAGGTGTCCTCAGGACTTTTAAGGCCCCTAAAAAACCTTCTCTGTAGCATGCCTGTTGTTTCATCCAGGCTTGTTCCATAGGTTTGAGGGTCAACACCAACCCTGAGAAGATGACTAAATCTGGCGCGCACCTGCCAGTCAGCACTAAACGCATGCGTGAAAGTTAAAGCAGTATTATAGAATTTATGTGACGCTCTATCCATCGTAGGCTCACCCAGGAAACGTGACCTGGGCACTTTGGCCGGACGATTGCCCAGTGCGACAATACCGTAGTCCTCGCGGGATGTTTCGTCGGAATACATGAAATCCAGATCGAACTGCGTATTCGGAGCCACTTTCCAAGTCACCGACGGTGCGACGAAGTAGCGTTTGCTAAAACCAAAATCACGAAATGAATCTTTATTCAGATATTCAAAGTTTAGACGGTAGAGTAGGGTTTCACTTTCATTCAGTGCGCCGGTGGCATCGGCCCGCGTCTGGTATTGACCGAATGATCCAAATTGCTGGTTTAACGAATAATGAGACTGCGCTTGGGGTCGTTTGGTAACCAGGTTGATCAAGCCACCCGGTTCAATCCGACCGTACAAATTTGTCGTGGCCCCTTTAACGACTTCGACACGTTCTATATTAGCTAGTGATAACCTTCCCGCCTGCGTCCGGAAGCCATCCCGGTAATTGGCAAACCCCGTATTAAAACCACGAATCATAAATTCTTCGGCAAAGCCGCCAAAGGTAAACCCCGGAAATACACCACTGACATTTCGGATGGCATCTTCTACTTGAACCGCCTGTTGGTCTTCCAATACTGCGCGAGGTATCACTTGTACCGACATCGGTGTTTTCATCAGCGGCAAATTGGATTTGGTCGCCGTTGAAGAATTGGTTCGGGTATAACTGGGGTTGCCTGGTGTATCGGGATCCATAAAACCAGTAACTTTCACTTCGGGTAATGTGGCTGGCGCTGGATTATTGGTTGTCACTTGGGCTTGCACCAGTACATAACCGGCGGCATTCTTTTCAAAAGTAAAGCCACTGTTTTTCAGTAGCGTCGCCAGACCCATTTCAACGCTGTAGTTCCCTTTTAGACCGCTGGTGGCAGTATCCTTGATTTTATCTGCATCCGAGGATAGTGCGACTCCGGATTGGCGGGAAAAGAGACCCAGCGCTTGTTCCAGTGAACCTTGCGGGATGTTGTAATGAACGGTATCCATCGCCGTGGCTTGGGCTTGAGCGGTTGGCGGATGTCCAGATAAACAAATTACGAGTAATGCAACCGCAAGAATACGGGTTTGAGACGAATGGATGCAATGAAATTGCGTGATTGTTGATTGAATAGGTCGAGGCATAACAGTTCCTTTTTTTATCGTTTTCACAAGGTATGACCAATGAGAACGAAAAAGCGGAACTACTTAGAGTCCACTCAAAAAAAGCAACCCATTGATTATTGGTATTTATTTTTCTTTCTGTGGTATAATAATGCAAGCAAAACAACGAGATAACTCAAAAAAGCTTGCACATGATCACATACAAAAGCCAAAAGCAACTCACCT
>JAJFJH010000388.1 GCA_021774155.1 Nitrosomonas sp. | reverse complement strand
TCTAACTTGTCGGAAGACCATATTTTATGCGGGTTTGAGAGAAATCCGAAAGAAGTTCGAAACGCATCGTCAAAATCAGGCAGTGCTGTACCGCAATTCTTTATTTTCTCACTGAGTTCCACTTTTCGACCTTCCAGTTCCCGGATGCGATTCTCATAGGTTGCAATGAGGCTATGGCTGTCTGTTTCCAAAATTCTATCCAGCAGCTTTTCTATTTTATGCCCTACTTTGCGCTCTTCCAGCTCAATCGTTGAGACTTCTTGCTGACGATGGTGCAGCCGGTCGTCCCATAAATCTCGGAACATATCGAGAGCCATGTAGAAAAGATTTTGGGACGGGCGTAAGTTCAACAACAATTCCTCAAATTCACCTTCTATTTTTTCTTTGCGTACAGATTTGCCTTTGTCAGGGCATGTTTTTTGTCTGCATAAATAATAGGGATATTTTTGAAACTCTCCATGCGACCAGCACGATGTCAGTGAGTGACCGCAACCACCGCAGGTTATAAATCCCCGCAGGGGGAAATCCTGATTAAGGTCTTTACGCGCCGGAGCCTTGGCTTTGACCTTAAGGCGCTGTTGGATGAGCTTCCATGTCTCAAAACTAATGAGCGGCTCATGCTTGCCCGGATGAAAATGAATATCCCAAGTAGGCAAATCAATATAGCCTGTATACAAAACCCGGTTCATTAAATCTTTGACACGTTGGAAATGGACTTTACCATCACGGCCCTTGGGAAAAGCTTCATGAGCTTCCAGAAATCGCTTCACTTCGCCTTGCGTTTCAAAGCGCCCTTGTGCGAACCCTTCCAGTGCGGATTGAATAACACTCGCCACCGGTTCATTGCGCACCAGCATTTTTCCGTGCCCCGGTACTTTTTCATAGCGATAGCCTATGACCGGATAGGATACCCAATATCCGTTCAAGACACGCGCCCGCATACGGTTTTTAACTTGCTCACCGTTTTTCTGGCGCTGATGTTGGGAAACGCTCGCCAGCAGGTTTTCAACCAACTGGCTATCGGAATCTTCACCAAATTCAATAGAAGGACTTTCCAGCTTACCACCCGCACCGCTTATGGCTGTACGAAGCTGGATATGGGCCTCTAACCCACGCGCAAGGCGGCTGATATCATCAATAATGACAACAGGCTGGTTGTCTCGCTCTGACTCTAAAAATTGAAGGAGCACTTTCATGCCGGGTCGGTCAATCAGGCTACCGGAAACACCATCATCCTGAAAGACTTGGGTTACGTCATAGCCCTTATGCTTGGCATATTCCCGGCAGCGTGATTCCTGTGAGCTTAGGCCATGGCCTTCCGTCACCTGTTTAACGCTGGAAACACGACAATAAATAATGGCTTGTTGCTTATGGTTATCTGCCATAGTCCTCACTGCCTTTCTCCGCATTATCTGCGGTGTTTTTAAAATGACGACCCATTGATGGTTCCTTTGAATCTATCCTTTTTACCGGACTCTGTAAACTATTATACGAAACAGATTGACGGCATTGTTGCACCGGATGCAGCCCAAAGATTTTATCCGCCCCTGATTCCATGCTCCCCCATACTGTACGGATCAATTCTTCTTTCTGAGCTCGGCTCAGATCGAAATTTTCAACGTGATGTAGGTATTTTTTGATATCCAAAAGCATGATCAATTCACCAATCAACGCTGAGCACTGCAATTGCAGACCCATGCATTTTTTCTGGTTTGGGTTGAGAAGATTCATTTGTATCACGCACAAACCAAACTCGCGGGAAACACGAATGCGTGTAACCTACGTAAAGAACTGATTGGGTTTTGTGATGTGAAATGAAAGCTGCGTACAACACGCAGGGTATGGCAGAAAAAAGCTACAAAAAGATAGCCGTTTTCTATAATAAAAAAACCAAGCCGTAGAGATAGGTATTTAATCCTAAATTAGGCCGGAATCCTGTATTTGTCCAGTGTAAAATGTCTATCTCAATAAAAAAAGGTTAAGATAGCCACGCTAAATTTGAATCCATATATGTTTTGCATACATATGGATAAAGTGGATACGGAAAATAAAATTAACCTGCTTCTTCTAATAGTCGGAACCTACAGAACCGTACGTATCAATAATTAAGGGATCGTAAAGGAGTACGGAATACACCACCATATTGACGCCGGAGAATGGCAACATCGTCAATAATGCAGTCACAACATTCGCTATTAAAGTAATTCCCATCGGAAAACACATCAAACATTCCACCCCAAAGTGCGTTATCAAAAAGAATGACTGCTTTAAATTGTTGGTAGCCTTCTATCTCAAAACTACCATTAACATGTTGAGGTCTGAAGAAATTATGTTTTGTCCTTTCCTGTATGCGTTGAATCTCTTCCTTTTCGCATGGTAATTCTTTTAAATTGGAGATAAGCTGATAATTTCGACTACCAACTTCTTTATCATACAAAGTACAAAAAGTTAGGTAATCTATTACAGATTTTTCATCACTGAAAGACAATAGGTATGGGCTTAAACTTTTAATCAAATCAAAGTCATAATGTAATAAAATAGCGTTTTCTGCATTAAAGATCGCTGAAAAAATAAGTGTATCCATATCTGATGATTGATTATAAATTTGTATATCCACCAAACTACAATTTTTGTAAAAACTTAAAGGCATACTCCGAGCATATTGACCGAAATAGCCATCCAGCTTCTCAACTAAACCTAAAATTTCAAATGGAGTTAATACCTTATCGAGACAAATCTTTACTTCTTCAGCTGTTAACTGTTTCCAATCTCCTGCCATAATTGGAGGATCAAATGCTGGCGCTGCGGTTGAATGAGGTAATTTGTCTTCAAGCCAACCTTTAACTTTATGGGTTTTAGGATTATTTTTACCTATAAAGTTTTGCAATAACATAACTTTCTGAATATCCTTATTTACTTCTTCTCCAACTTCAATCGCTCGCCGATACTGGTCAATAGCCTTATTCCAATCCTTATTAACACCCCTTCCTTTTTCATAACAAAAGCCAAGCTCTACCATAGCTTTACCACAGCCTTTGGCAGCCGCACGATCAAATAATTCAAAAGCCTTGTGTAAATCTTTTTTAATTTTTCTTCTTGAATAACAATTAGCTAGATAGAATAGTAAGTTTGGATCATCATCTATATTAATTGCCTTCTGTAGGAAATGAATGGCTTTATTAATATTTTTGTTAACTGCTACCCCATTACCATACATAAATCCTAGGTAATACATGGCGGTGAAATTTGATAGTGCAGCAAGCTCTAATGCAATAAGAATATTTTGAGGTAATGGCTTCACATTTTATATATATATATAAAGATCATTCTCAAAGTAATAAATAGCTGCTATGAAAACTGCAACTTCAGATAGAAGCTTATAATGGCTTTTATGAGGAGGAATATGGTCAAGTAATTTTTCAGTTGCACTTCTATTATCATCAGCTTCACTTTGATAATCAGGATGTAACAGTGCTCTTGGACTAGGAAGCCAATATTTGTTAGGCAATTTAAAAAAGTTTTGTGCAATTCTTAGAAGGAATCCTGCTGCTTCATTAGGAGAACTCCTCCAAGCAATATCCATTATTTCTTTGTATTCAAGATCATTTGTAAAGCAAAACAAAACAAACCATTCACCTAGTAAGTCAGGCTCCAATGCATGTATTTCGTGGGGGCGAATATTTTCATTTACAAGATTCCCGCTTGTAATCGCTATAGCTTCTCTTCTGACAATAGAATCGATATCTCCAAAGTATTGTTTGATTTGAGCATCCTGAAACTCTATTGTTCGAACTATCGTTGCAAGTACAGCCAGCTTCATTGCGGGATGGTCATCCCCCCAAGTTGGAGCTACGCCTTTAAACACCTTTCTCCACCGTTTTTTGTCACGATCCAACTGAGAACTCAGCAAATCATATCTTGTCCATTTCTGATAATCTTCTTGGTTGCCACTCAATTGTTGTGCCAACAAATAGGCATACAACGGACAACCTGAGCCATCAATCCGCTCTAACGTTTCCCGCAATGCATTATCAGAAACAATTAACTCTTTTCCGGAAAACAATTGCTTGACAATAGTAACCAAATCATTTTTATCAAGTTTTCCAAGTTCTTCAACACCGTTTTCAAAACAACAAGGAAGATTGCTATCTCTGTATTCAGAATCTTCACAGAGATTGAGATACCAGCTTGCTTTATAGCTAGTATCTCTCACCAATCGTGAGGCGTCTTTATTACTCTGATTACCTCGATCCCACCGCTGTCTCTCAACTAGAAGAATACGAATTTTATGTTGGAATCTGTCTTGGTCATAAACCAAGGTTTGTAAAATCGGTTTAATTTCGTGCTCACGCCCAATAACGTAATCGAA
>JAJFJH010000387.1 GCA_021774155.1 Nitrosomonas sp. | reverse complement strand
TGCTCTGGGATCACGAATTGACTGAGCGGCCGTTTAACAAGCGCACTTTTATTCATGCCTAGGAGCTCTGATGCAGTAAGGTTTGATATTAATATCAGTCCTTTTTCATTGAGCGTAAGATAACCTACCGGCGCCAACTCATACAACTCGAAATACTGGGCTTGTGAGCGCTGCAACGCTGCCTGCGCTGTACGCAATTCTTCATTCTGCATTTCCAGCTCAATCTGATGCACCCGTAACTCATGAACAAGCTGCGTCATTTCCTCACTGGAGCCAGCACTCATGTTAATGTTAGTAGTCGCTCGAGGATCTTTTTCCGCACAGCCACGAAGTTTATCAATCTGTGAATTCGGGGGATTGAAAAAATGAGCAGGTTCGCCAGGTTTTTTAGTCATGACGCATCTCTTCCAATATTCGGATCTGTGTTATTTTTGCCGTGGCCTGTTTTCCTTCTGGACTGAGCTTCTTTCTCAGGCTGTTTATGTTGAGTGATATCGATAGATACAACAACGATTGATTGCACGCTGCCAGCTTTATCGCGAGCGCCATTGACACTGTTGTTCACCCTGAGGGTCGAACCATCTTTGCAGCAATAGCGAATTTCGATGTGAAAATCCGGCCCGCCGCTGGCCAGGGCAAGGAATGATTTTTGATGTCGCGGCACATCCTCGGGATGGATAATATCTTGCAACCGCCTTTGCAACAGCTCTTCTCGAGTGTAACCCAGAGTCGTGCATTGTTGGTCGTTAACAAAGTGGATTCGACCACTCAAGTCAACTTGACTAATAGCGACAACCGTTTGGTCAAAAATGGCGATGAGTTTTTCCTCCTGCTGGCGCAGCATCAGTTCCAGGTGTTTACGTTCGGTAATGTCCACAAAAATGATGACCGCCCCCTCAATAATGTTTTCCAACGTGCGATAGGGGCGTATCCGCATCAGATACCAGGATCCGTTCATGGTTTGTACTTCCTGTTCTCTGATTTCTAGCGTGTCCAGGACGGCTCTTATGTCCTCCACCAAGTGAGTATAGCCGATCAGGTTGGAGACAATATGACCGACCGGTCGGCCAATATCTGCTTGAATCAGTTTAATCAATTGAGTTGTGGTGGGCGTAAAGCGGGAAATATGCAGCTGATGGTCAACGAACAAAGTCGCTACACCGGTACCGGCTAAAAGATTGTTTATGTCGTTGTTGACACGGGACAGGTCAACCACCTTGGCTTGCAACTCGGTATTTACAGTGGCCAGTTCTTCGTTGACTGATTGTAGTTCTTCTTTAGAAGTTTCCAATTCCTCGTTTGTAGACTGCAATTCTTCATTGATTGACTGTATCTCTTCGTTGCTGGAAGTGAGCTCTTCATTGGAACTCTGCATTTCTTCCAGCGTTGCCTGCAGATATTCTTCTTTTGCACGAAGTTCCTGTTCGAGAATAGCAATGCGCCGTTCTTTTTTGCTGCTTAGTTGCGCCTTACTGGCGACTTCTTCAGGCGTACCCTGTTCCAGCGGCAGCGGTATTTCTTCCAGAACAACCAGATAAAGGTCGCTGAACAAGCGCCTTGCGACAGCATCCATTATTACCAGTGGTTGTACAATCAGGTTGACAGCTGTGAAGTCACCATTGGTTTTAACTCGGAGTCCGTCATAACGCACGGATTCTTTATGTGTCGCCACCCGATGTAAGGTTGTCGTTAATTCTCTGCGGAGTCCTTCCCGGGCCATGGGAAGGATGTTCATCATCGCATCACCCGAAGCAGGTTCTAAGTATCTTCCGGTGCGACCATAGATATATAGGATGTCGCCACGACGGTTAACCAGAACAGCAGTTTGAACATAATGTTTTAATAACGCTTGTTCGGTTAGTTCTCGAAGATTTGGCACTGTTTCCGTGCGCTTCGCTTGTGTTAGCAGTCGTACCGAAGCACCATCTGTTGTCAAAGGCAAAGCGAGTTTACCCATAGTGAGATGAGGTATGCTGACTAGGTCATCTCTTCGCTGATAAAGTTTCCCCTTTGAATCCAATGTGGTAAATAACGTAATAAACTCACCTACCGTCTCGGAAGTACCTAGGAACAGAATGCCATTCAGATTCAATGCATAGTGAAACAACTCGATAAGTTTTTTTTGTAGCGTCCCACTCAAATAGATCAGCAAGTTGCGACAACTAATCAAATCCAGCTTGGAGAACGGCGGGTCTTTGATCACGTTTTGCTCAGAAAATATCAGTAAATCGCGGGTATTCTTCTGAATTTGGTAGATACCTTGAACCTCGTCTTTTTTAAAAAAACGTGTCAACCGTTCAGGTGAGACATCGGCAGCAATACTAGCGGGAAAAACCCCGGCACGTGCTTGCTCAATAGCCAGTTTATCGATATCGGTAGCGAAAATTTGTATATGATAAGTTTGTTCCGAATTGTCCAGGTATTCCTGTAACAGAATCGCAATCGAGTAGGCTTCTTCCCCGGTTGAGCAGCCACACACCCAAATGCGTACCGTGCTGTCGTCAGCTTTGTTGTCAAACAGTCGCGGAATAACTTGTTTTTGTAACGTCTCAAAAACTTCCGGGTCACGGAAAAATTGTGTCACCCCAATTAGGAGGTCGCGAAATAATGCATCGATCTCCGCTGTATTATTCTGCAGAAACTGAATGTATTGGTCCGGCGTTGAGATTTGATGTAGAGCCATGCGTCGTTCGATCCGTCGATGCAAGGTATTCTCTTTATATTGAGAAAAGTCGTGGCCGGTTCTGTCACGTAGCAAAGCACAAATCTTTTTTGGCGCATCATCGCGCATTGGTTTCGTGGATGCTGCAATTCTTGGTGCTTTGCCAAACGCATGCGTGATATAAGCGATCAATTGGGCCGGCATTTCTACCGGCGGCAATACATAATCCACCAGACCTGTGTCAATGGCGCTGCGTGGCATACCATCATGTTTTGTACTCTCCGGAAGTTGGGCCATGGCCATTCCGCCTTGACCTTTGATTGCTCTCAAGCCTAAGGTGCCATCACTGCCGGTGCCAGACAGTATGATGCAGATGCCCCGTTCATGTTGGTCCTGAGCAAGAGAGCAGAAAAAAGAGTCAATCGGTAGTCGCAATCCACGCGGCGCACTCGGTTCCAGCAACTGCAGACTGCCGTTCATGAATGTCATGTCGTGATTAGGCGGGATGATATAGGCACAATTGGGTTGAACCACCATCCCGTCGACGACTTCATAAACATCCATACGTGTGTAATGTTTGACTAGGTCGACCAGAAGACTTTTGTGATCGGGAGACAGGTGCTGCACTAATACAAACGCTACACCACTCTCAGAGTCAGCAGGCATTGCGGAAAAAAAAGCTTCGAACGCCGCCAGCCCACCAGCCGAAGCACCGATTCCGACGATGGGAAAGTCGAGTTTTTGCAAGGTTTTGAGTTCAGGTGTTGATTCAGACATATCATTTTTGTCAGTGCTCATCAGGTCATTTTAACAGCCTTATTTTTAATACCTCGCTGCTTGCGGCAGGGTGCTTTATTGAAAAATAAATCGCTACATTAGACTAAGGTGACGGCTTCCTGCCGATTTGATGTCAGTGCTGAATTCCTGTCAGTCGAGATAGCGTATCCGACCATTTTTGGTAGCCAAACAGCAAGTACATGCTTAAATATAGCCCACCAGAATAAGGTTACGATTGAGTGCAGGCATGGCTTTATCGGGATTCATTGCATCACTGTCGCTTCAGATTCATGATGATTGCAGAATCTTTTTGACAAATAACTCCACCTCATGCAGGATTTTCTGTAAATGTTTATCTGATATAAAACTTTCAGCATAGATTTTGTAAATGGCTTCGGTACCCGAGGGTCGCAGAGCAAACCAGCTGTTTTTTGTAATCACTTTCACCCCCCCGATGGCTTCGCCGTTACCTGGTGCTGTTGTCAATATATTTTCTATTGCTTCACCAGCCAGTGTCTGCAGTGTTATATTGCCTGGATCCAGTGATTGAATGGCCTGTTTTTCTTGGGCTGATGCCGGCGCATCCACACGAATATAATGAGAGGCGCCGAACTGTCGTTCCAGCAACTGATAGAGCTGTGCCGGATCTTTACCAGTTTTGGCGCGAATCTCAGCTGCCAGTAAATTAAGGATAATGCCATCCTTGTCGGTGGTCCAGACACTGCCATCAAAGCGCAGGAATGAAGCACCAGCGCTTTCTTCGCCGGCAAAACCTATCTCACCGTTTGACAGGCCGTTAACAAACCACTTAAAGCCAACTGGTACCTCGATCACTTTCTTATGCAAGTGGCTTGCAACGCGATCAATCATGGCGCTCGATACCAGGGTTTTGCCAACATTGATGTTCGCGCTCCAGGCAGCGCGTTCCTGAAACAGATAACTGATTGCAACACTCAAGTAGTGGTTGGGATTTATCAACCCTTCAGTTGGCGTAACGACTCCGTGACGATCCGAGTCGACATCGTTACTGAAGGCGATGTCAAAACGATCTTTCAGTGCCACCAGTGAGGCCATCGCATAGGGGCTGGAACAATCCATGCGTATCTTGCCGTCGTGATCAAGTGTCATAAAGGAAAAAGTCGGATCGACATCAGGATTGACGATCGTCATATTCAGACCATAGCGTTCGATAATTTTCTCATAAACAGAGATACTGGCACCACCCAGCGGATCAACACCGATATTGATGTTGGCTGATTTTATCGCCTCCATGTCAATAATATGCACCAAGGCATCGACATAGGGCGTGACATAATCAAACTCGTGTATAAAGTCGCTCTGTAATGCGGTTTCATAGTCGAGCATGACGACATCGCGCAATTTGTTTTGCAGAATTTCATTGGCGCGTTGTTGAATGCGTGAGGTCACTTCCGTGCCGGCTGGTCCGCCGTTGGGCGGGTTGTATTTGAAGCCACCATCCTCCGG
>JAJFJH010000386.1 GCA_021774155.1 Nitrosomonas sp. | reverse complement strand
CGACCGATAATTGTCCCTTGTGCTTGTGCGCAAAGATTATGGTCGCCAGATAAGCAGGTATGGCAAGTCATACAATAACCCGCATGCCAGCCTAAACCAACGCGCTGCCCTAGTTTTAAATGACTTACGTGATCACCTTTTGCGGCAACCGTGCCAATGATTTCATGGCCTGGGACAAAGGGGTATTGTGTCATTCCCCAGTCATTATTCAACATACTCAGGTCGCTATGGCAAATCCCGCAGTGTTCTACCGCAATTTCAACATCATGCGCATCCAATGACCCAGGGTCATACTCAAAAGGTTTTAGCTCTCCACCTGTCTCAAATGCCGCATACGCTTTTATCATTAATTTTCCTTTTAATTACGTTTATAGTCGTCCCCAGGTTCACACAAAAAATAACAGCGCCAAACCTATGCCGACACCGATCGTAATCATACCCAAGGCACAGCGTTTTGCCAGTAGCGAGCCGCCTATAAAGAAAATCAGGCCTAACTTAGAAGCGATATTAGATAATATGCCCAGCCCGATTGCTGTGACGGCTTCCGTTGCTTCTAGTTTGCCTTGTTCAAATAGGCGCAAGCTAGTCAGTGTGATGGCATTGACATCGGTCATTCCTGCGATGAGCGAAATGGCATAAAGTCCACTACTGCCCGCTATGTTTGTTAACCATGCAGCAAAAAAGAGTATGACAGCATAGAGCAGGCCAAAACTTGCGGCGGTACGAATTTCTGTTGGGTTTTTTATGTCGGGTATGGTCATGTCTGTTTGCTGATTCAGCTGAAACCAACCGTAAATGGCAACACTAACGCCAAATAATAGCCCACATCCAAGCACGGGCAGGAGCTGAGGCAATATTGACGGGGAAACAACGGCACTCAGAATTGCCAGCCTGATGAAAACAATCAAACTGGCAATTAGGATAACAACGACTGCAAGCTGGGTAAGGTCTTGGTTATGTTTACTACGCCGTGCATATACCAACGTGATTGCTGTGCTTGAAACCATGCCCCCCAATGCACCCAACAATACCGCGCCATAGCGTTGTCCAACGAAACGCAAGGCAACATAACCCGCCAGACTAAGGCCTGAAATGAGAACAACCATTAACCAGATTTGATAGGGGTTGAGCGTATCAAACGGGCCAAATGTTTTATTGGGGAGAATGGGTAAGATAATGAAAGTCAGTACGGCGAATTGTAGAATAGAGATCAAGTCACGGCGTCCTAAGTTTTGTGTAACACCGTGAAGTTCGGCTTTAAAATACAGCAGTATGGTAATGACAATAGCCAACATGATTGCCAGTGTTGATTCGCCATACCAGACGATGGCACCCAAGCCATAGCACATGACAATGGCCACTATTGTCGTTGTTCCTGGATCAGAAGTTTCGTCTCTAGTCCGATAGTATGCGGCGATAGTCATGAAGCCAATAACCAACAAGCCGCCTAGCAACATCCATGGGCCACCCGTTTTCTCCGACAGCATGGCGGCTAATGTGCCAAACAGCGCAATTAAGGAAAATGTTCGTAATCCAGCACGTGCTGATGAGCTTCGCTCACGTTCTAGGCCGATCAAAAGGCCGATTGCGAGGCTGGTAGCAAAATTTTGGAGGCTTTCAAATTCACCACCCTGGAAGATTTCGATATTCATTGCGTTATTGGCTCTGTCCAGTGTTCGATTAACAACTGTAATGTCGTATTGCCGTTATACTCATTGGCTTGCAATCGATAAACCGCATTGATCATTTCGGGTAATGGGTCGTTGTGGAAAAACAAAATTGCATCGTAACTATTATTTGCTTTTCTTAATTTTAGCTTCAAGTGCTTTTCACCGACAATACGCTGGTTCTCAACATTAAATAACGCACTAAATGTTGGCTGTGGAAAACCCTGCCCCCATACTTTGTCTGACAGGCATTGCGCCAGTTCCAAATTCATTTCTGCCACGTCTAAATCACCATCTGTTTCAATAATACGTGTTAAATCTGACGGCGAAAGTAGTGTGGCAGTCACTTGCTCAAAAGCATCACGGAATTTTGTAAAATCGGCGGCATTAATGGTAAGACCTGCCGCTGCTGCATGACCACCGAATTTAAGAATCATCCCTGGATATTTCTTGTAAACCAGATCTAACGCATCGCGTAAATGAAAGCTAGGAATTGAACGTCCTGAGCCTTTTAGCTCGCCATCATTACCCAGCGCAAACGTAATTACCGGACGGTGAAATTTGTCCTTTATACGAGAGGCCAAAATACCAATGACCCCTTGATGCCAACTTTCATCAAATAGACAGACACTGTATGCGTCTTTAGCTTCATTATTTGCATCGTGTGATTTGAAGACCGGCTCCAGCATAAGCAGTGCGTTATCTTGCATACCCGCTTCAATTTCACGCCGCTCACGGTTGAGTTGATCCAACTGTTGCGCTATTTGCGTGGCTTGAGCGTCATCGTCCGTAATTAGACACTCAATCCCCAGCGCCATGTCATCCAATCGCCCGGCCGCATTAAGTCGGGGACCCAGAATAAAACCCAGTTCGTAGGTGGAGATAAGCCGCGCCTCACGTCGTCCAATTTTTAACAGGGCCTTGATACCCGCACAGCCGCGCCCTTTACGAATACGTTGTAAACCCTGCTGCACCAGAATGCGATTATTATCATCAAGCTTCACGACATCAGCAACCGTACCCAGCGCGACTAAATCTAAAAAGCTGGCAAGATTAGGTTCTTTTGCGGGTGGCTGAAATGCACCTCGGGTGCGTAGTTCCGCGCGCAATGCCAGCATTAGATAAAAAATAACACCAACGCCCGCAATATTTTTACTGGGAAAGTCACAACCGGGTTGATTGGGGTTGATGATTGCCAGCGCATTCGGTAGTTCATCGCCAGGTAAGTGGTGATCGGTCACCAGTACTTGCATACCTAGCTGATTAGCTTCTTGAACACCATCAACACTGGCGATACCATTGTCCACGGTGATAAGAATATCGGGTTGTTTGGTTTCGTGAGCCATGCGCACGATTTCAGGCGTTAAACCGTAACCATATTCAAAACGATTAGGCACAATATAATCCACAATTGCACCAAATTTACGCAAGATTCGTATACCTACAGCACAAGCCGTTGCACCGTCTGAGTCATAATCCGCGACAATTAATAGACGTTTCTTTGCGGCAATGGCGTCAGCAAGTAACCCAGCCATTAGCGCAATATTTTTGAACTGATTAAATGGAATTAAATGAGATAAGGCGTCTTCCAATTGATTAGGATCTTCAATTCCTCGGGCAGCAAAAATACGCGCAAGAACCGAAGGAAATCCACTTTGACTGAGTTTATCAAAGGCTTGGGGCGAATAATCGCGAACGGTGATATTAGACATATACTCAGCAATTTACCAGATTGCCACCAAGTACGCAGCTAAGATTCTGGGTTAATTTTCTCAACTTGTAGAATATATAAACGACGGCTATCCGAACGCAATACACGGAATTTGAATTGATCAGCAATGACAGACTCGTCGTGCTTGGGTAAGCGGCCAAATTCTTTTAATACCAGCCCACCGACGGTGTCATAGTCCTCTCTATTAAAATTTGCGCCAAGGGTTTCATTGAAGCTGTCAATTTCTGTTGTGGCTTTAATACGGTAACGGCCCTTTGATTCGACGATAATATTGTCTTCATTCTCATCAAAATCATATTCGTCTTCAATATCACCGACAATTTGTTCCAGCACATCTTCAATGGTAATAAGTCCAGCAACGCCACCATATTCATTAACGACGATTGCGATATGATTGCGATTGCTACGGAAATCATTGAGTAAAATATTGAGCCGCTTAGATTCTGGAATAAACACTGCTGGACGCAGCATATCGCGCACATTGAAATCTTCTTCTCCAGCGTTATAACGCAGTAAATCTTTGGCCAGCAAAATGCCAATAACATTATCCTTATTGCCTTCAGTCACTGGAAACCGTGAATGTCCTGTTTCAATAACAAAGGGAATAATTTGTTCGGGTGTTTCATTGATATTAATTGCTTCTATTTGCGAACGAGGCACCATAATATCGCGTGCTTGCATTTCTGATACATGCATCACGCCTTCTATCATGCTTAACGCGTCTGAATCGAGTAAATTACGCTTAAACGCGGAATGTAATAATACGACTAATTGCTCTCGATCTTCGGGTGTACGTAGCAGGAATGTGCTAAGCCTTTCAAGCCAGTTTTTCTTGGGCGAGGGGTCATCCATATAAGTAGGTAGGTTGTCTATTAAAATTTAATTTTGGTAAGGATTGCTATAACCAAGTTTTGTTACGATTTCAGTTTCAAGTTGCTCCATGATTGCCGCATCCTTATCATTTTCGTGGTCGTAACCTTGCAAATGTAGGACACCATGTACAGTGAGATGCGCATAATGAGCGATTAAGTCTTTACACTGTTTCTTTGCCTCTTTTTCAACAACATCCGCACATAACACAATATCACCTGACAGCGGTTCCGTATCGTCATAAACAAAGGTCAGCACATTTGTCGCCGAAGTTTTGCCACGAAATTGATGGTTTAGATCCATGCCTTCCGATTCATCGACAATGCGTAAAGTTATTTCCGCTTCTTTCTTAAGTGCCGACTTAACCCAGCGACGAAACTGCGGTCGTGCTGGGATCATTTTCGCATCTGTTATATATTGCACGGCAAGACTAAATTTCATCTTCACGTAGCGCTTAACTAATCATCATGGTTGTGTTTCTCATGTGCCTCATAAGCATTAACAATACGTTGAACCAACGGATGCCTAACCACATCTTCCGACTTGAAATTAGCAAAAGCAATGCCACGGATGTCTTTTAATATTCTTTGGCTCTCTACCAAGCCACTTTTCTGATGCTTAGGGAGGTCAATTTGCGTCACATCGCCCGTTATAACGGCCTTTGAACCAAAACCAATGCGCGTTAAAAACATTTTCATTTGCTCAGGCGTGGTGTTTTGCGCTTCATCCAGAATAATGAAAGATTGATTTAATGTACGCCCGCGCATGAATGCAAGTGGTGCAATTTCTATGGCGTTACGCTCAAATTGTTTGCCGGTTTTATCAAACCCCATCAAGTCATAAAGTGCGTCATACAAAGGACGTAAATACGGATCAACTTTTTGTGTCATATCACCGGGAAGAAATCCCAAACGCTCACCCGCTTCGACCGCTGGACGCACCAAAATAATACGCGATACCAAGTCACGTTCTAATGCATCGACGGCACTAGCGACAGCAAGATAGGTTTTACCAGTCCCAGCTGGGCCAATGGCAAAAGTGATATCGTTTTGTTGAATTTGTTGTAGGTATTCAGCTTGGCGCGGTGTTCTTCCGCAAAGATTACTGCGACGAGTCAATAAGGCCGGAGAAGTCACTGCACTGCTTATCGGCGTAACGTTGCTGGTTTGGTTCGGTGAAGATTGAGAGTTCATTGCCGCCATCAAACCCAGCTGTACTTGTTCAAGACTTAAATGCTGTTGTGATTGGTCGTATAAACCACACAGCACATGTTCTGCCAATTGTGTTTGATCAGTTTTTCCACGCAAGCTGAAATGCTCATTGCGGCGTGCAATAGATACGTCCAGTGCTGTTTCAATCTGCTTAAGATTCTCGTCGAGCGCGCCGCACAGGTTCGCAAGCCGTTTATTATCAGCGGGGGAAAAAGAAATTTCGATGGGTCTGTGTTTCAAATGTGTAATGAAACTGTTGTGATGGTGAGATTCTCTCAGTGGTGGGCATCGTTTGCAAGCGGCATTGCTTTATTTTTTTAGTCTATTAACTCGCCACGCAATGTATTTACCCGCGTCTCAGTAATCTTAATATCTACAAAACAACCAATTAAAGAAGGATCTGCAGAAAAATTCACAACTCTAAAATTATCCGTGCGGCCACGTAATTCTTGCGCATTTCTTTTAGAGTAACCTTCGATTAAAACACGCTGTGTGGTGCCTACCATTTTCTGGCTAATTGCTTGTGCTTGCGCTTTAATTCTTGCCTGCAGCTGATGTAATCTTTTTAGTTTGACATCAGCGGGTGTGTCATCAGGTAAATCCGCCGCGGGTGTGCCGGGGCGTTGGCTATACACGAAACTAAAAGACTCATCATAGTTCAGATCTTCAATCAATTTCATAGTCGCTTCAAAATCAGCCTCTGTTTCACCGGGAAAACCAATAATGAAATCAGAAGATAACGACAACTCAGGTCGTATCGCACGAAGACGCCGAATAATTGATTTGTATTCAATCACGCTATAGCCACGTTTCATAGCGGCTAATACACGGTCTGATCCTGACTGAATAGGTAAATGTAAATGACTGACCAGTTTTGGTAGTTTTGCGTATGTCCCAATTAAACGTGTAGTGAACTCTCTCGGATGAGAGGTCGTATAACGAATACGTTCAATACCAGGCATGTCATGAATATATTCGAGCAACAGCGCAAAATCCGCAATATCACCTTCATCCATTACACCTTGATATGCATTGACATTCTGACCTAGTAGGTTAACTTCTTTAATGCCTTGATCAACTAAAATAGCAATTTCAGTTAAAACATCACTGAGTGGACGTGAGACTTCTTCGCCACGGGTGTAAGGAACAACACAAAAGCTACAATATTTGCTACACCCTTCCATGATGGAAACAAAAGCCGTTACACCTTCCGTGCGAGCCAGGGGTAGATGATCAAATTTTTCAATTTCAGGGAAAGAGATGTCGACTTGCGATCGACCCGTTGCTTGTCGCTCGGCGAGTAACTCAGGTAAACGGTGTAAGGTTTGTGGACCAAAGACGATATCAACATAAGGTGCGCGACGGACAATTTCTTTGCCTTCCTGACTGGCAACACAGCCACCAACACCAATTAATAAATTAGGGTTTGTTTCTTTTAGATGTTTAACGCGCCCGAGATCATGAAACACTTTCTCTTGCGCTTTTTCGCGCACAGAGCAGGTGTTAAATAAAATTAAATCAGCCTCGGCTGGGTCATCTGTTGGTTCCATGCCTTTAACGGTATGTAGTATGTCGGCCATTTTGTCTGAGTCATACTCATTCATCTGGCAACCAAACGTTTTAATATAAAGTTTATTACTCACAAATTTTTATTGATTCTAGAAAGGCATTGATTCTTTGATAAATTCAAGCAGTTTATTTGAATTGCCATTTTGTTCTATTCTGGCTAATTCAGCTTCCTCTGAGGTTAAAAACCAAATGCGGTGTACACTACCCATGGCATCAATCTGATAACGAACCGAACCCTTCTCATCAAGCATTGATGGCATGACAATCATGTTATTTTTATCCCTAATCTGGCTCCCTGCGCTTAAATACAAGGTTTGCTTACTAATGACTACCATTGGATATTCAAACTTTGTTAATTTCCCCGCTTGACTATCAATAGGAAAATTTCGCAGTAATTGACCAAATGCAGTATTGGTCAAACTGATCATCAAGATGAAGAACAGCATCACCTGCATTTTTCTCATGAATTTGCTGACCTTTTAAAACAAAAAAGACAGGAAAATAGATGGTAGCGAATCCCAGATTCGAACTGGGGACCAACGGATTATGATTCCGCTGCTCTAACCACTGAGCTAATTCGCCACTCGTAAGACCGCGCATTTTGCCTTCGAGACAGTATCTTGTCAAGAATTGTTATGATGTGCTTGGATTTATTTGCGCTCTCACATGCCAAACCTTTCTTATTAGTTATCACCTTATAATCTATTTATCCGCTATTTCGTAATCCTGCGGAAACGCCATTAATTGTCAGATGAATGGAACGTTTCACTTCTTCGCCATCATCACCGGAGCGATAACGGCGTAATAATTCCACCTGCAAATGATTTAATGGATCAATATAAGGTGTACGGTTACTAATACTACGCATCAGAGTTGGGTTGTCTTGCAATAGCTGCGTATTTCCAGTGATAGCAAACAACCATTTTTGGCTGCGCTCCCATTCGTCTTTGATACGCCCGAAAATTTCTTCGCGCAATTCAGTATCAGTCACCAGCTCAGCATAGCGTGAAGCAATGCCCATGTCCGATTTGGCAAGCACCATGTCCATGTTGGACAATAAGCTTTGCATAAATGGCCATGTGCGATACATTTCTTGTAATATTTCCAAACCTTTGCCGCCTTGTTTTTCATCCGCCATAAACGCTTCTACCGCGTGACCGAAGCCATACCAACCGGGAATCATGGCACGGCTAAGGCTCCAGCTGAATACCCATGGAATGGCACGCAAATCTTCGATATTTTGAGATTTATTGCGGGATGCAGGACGGCTGCCAATGTGCAATCCGGCAATTTCTCTAATAGGTGTGGAATCAAGAAAGTATTGTTGGAAACCCGGCGTTTCAAATACCAAGTTGCGATAAGCTGAAAATGATCCAGATGCCAATGTTTCCATGATCTCGTAATAACGTGGTGCATCGTCCCCGATTGGATCATTCCCCAGCAGCGTTGCTTCAATGGTTGCAGCAACCAGCGTTTCAAGGTTGCGTCGGCCGATTTCAGGCTCGGCATATTTACTACCAATTACCTCACCTTGTTCCGTTACACGAATTTGACCATTAACACTGCCTGGTGGTTGCGCCAAAATACCCTGATAGCTTGGACCACCACCACGTCCAACAGTACCGCCGCGCCCATGGAACAAACGTAGCTCAACCTTATGCTTGGCAAAGACTTTTGTAAGCTCAACTTCTGCTTTGTAGATTTCCCAGTTTGACGTTAAGAAACCGCCGTCTTTGTTGCTGTCAGAGTAACCCAGCATCACTTCCTGTACATTACTACGAGAAAGTAACAATTCACGATAATATGGAATGGAGAACAGTTCATCCATCACTTTCCCACAAATACGCAAATCACCAATGGTTTCAAATAACGGGATAATATTCAGCCCCAGCTTTGGATTTTCTCCCGCTTGCAGTAACCCTACTTCTTTTAATAACAACGCGACTTCTAATACATTAATCACGCGCGTTGTCATAGAAATAATGTAATTTGGCAGCGCATCATGTCCAAAACGACGTTGGATTTCAGCCGCCTTTTGAATAATTCGCAGCTCACTCTGCGTGGTCTCGGAATATTTTAAATAGGGTGAGCGCAACGGACGAGGGCTACTGATCTCAGCTAACAACCATTTAGTCCGCTCATCCTCTGATAGATCCAAATAACCCGTGCGATGGGTGCCCAACTCAAACAATTCGGCGACAACTTGTTCATGCACCTGGCTATGTTGACGCATATCGATTGATGCCAAATGAAAACCAAATACATCAGCTGCCCGGCGAAGATTACGTAAGTCACCACGCGCCAACCAATCTGATTTGTGCTGTTTTAATGAGTTGATAATCACATCAAGATCATGAACCAACTCGGCACTATCCGCATATGGCTCGGCGGATTGATCAACTTGATCACGGTGGGTAACTGGATGGCCTAATTGGTGGTTGGTAGCGATTAGACGTTCACGAATACCATGAAAAGCGCGTCGATAAGGCTCATCTTTGCGGTTAACTGGAATGCCATCTGACGATGAAGCCGCTGCTAATTCTTCTAATTCATCGCTGATGTTTACTAACCGCTCCGCCAGACTCATGGTGTCGCCGATCTTCTTAACCTCGTCGATATAAAACTCTAGTGCCTGCGCTGAATGACGCTCTGCGGCATGTAGCATGACCTGGTGCGTCACAAAGGGATTGCCGTCACGATCACCACCAATCCAACTTCCCATACGTAGAAAGGTCGGAACGGGCGGCGCGTCATCGCCCATATGGCGCTCAAGCAGATTTTCTATTTTTGCGTAAACATAAGGTATTTCGGAAAGAAAACTGTAGCGATAATAGGCAAGACCATTTTCAATTTCATCATGAACTGACAAACGAACAGAACGTAACATACGTGTTTGCCATAAAAGCTGAATGACTGCGCGGAGTTTCTCTTCATTTTGGCGTAATTCATTCGGCGTTAGCTCAATACGTGTACGTGTTCTCAATAAACGCTCTATCGTTAACTGACAATCAAGAATGCTGCGACGTTGCACCTCGGTTGGGTGTGCAGTTAAAACGGGTGACACAATCGCTTTAGAAAAAAATTTCACTAAGGCGGTTCTATCTTTTCCATTTTCAAAGACTCGTTCCAAGGCAAGCGTCACACTCCCTGCTTGCGGAGGTGAACCCGCGCACAGATGAGCACGACGGCGGCGATTATGGTGCAAATCTTCCGCAATATTAGAAAGTAAGGAGAAATAGCTGAATGCACGTACCACGGATACCGTGGATCTGTTGCTCAAACCAGCTAATATTGCATCAAGTTCCTGTCGAGCCTTTGGGTCTTGTTCACGGTGGAAGCGGATGGCTGTTTGACGAATATTCTCGACCAAATCAAACGTATAATCTCCTTCTTGCTCACGCAAGGTGTCGCCCAACATACGCCCTAAGAAACGGATATCATCACGGAGTGGGATATCTTTGTCAGCAACCGAATCGTTTTCGGAATCATTGTTCACTGAAGTAACAGTACTCATAAATTGGCATCGCCTGCAGTATGAAAGTTTGTAAAGCTAGTATATGTCACGGCCAAAGCCGGCACTGTCCATGCTAAAATGCTTGTCATCGAAATATTTTGCAATCTATTCATTTTAATATCAATGTCCAGTTCATTTGTTATCCCTCAGAAAATTGTAATTGCTTCGCGAGAAAGCCTGCTTGCTATGTGGCAAGCTAAATTTATTCAGCGACGATTAACCGAATTATACCCCCAAACAGAAATCAGCATACTTGGCATGACCACACGTGGTGATCAGATTCTTGATACTTCGCTGTCAAAAATAGGCGGGAAAGGCCTATTTATTAAAGAGTTGGAACAAGCTTTGGCCGATGGTCGTGCAGATATTGCGGTGCACTCTATGAAAGATATGCCTATGAATGTCCCGGAAGGGTTCATATTGGCTGCGATCACTGAACGCGAAGATCCACGAGATGCGTTTGTTTCCAATAAATTTACCAGTTTGGAATCACTGCCTGCTGGTAGCGTTGTTGGCACTTCCAGTCTGCGACGTGAGAGTCAATTGCGCGCACAGTTCCCACACTTAGAAGTACAGCCACTACGTGGCAATGTGCAAACACGGCTACGTAAGCTTGATGAGGAACAATATGCCGCCATCATTCTTGCAGCTGCTGGCTTGAAGCGACTGGAGCTAGGTCATCGCATCACAGAATTATTGAGCACTAAAATGAGCTTGCCTGCCGTTGGTCAGGGTGCACTTGGAATTGAATGTAGCTCAGATCGTCCTGAATTAGTCGCTTTCTTAAAACCACTCTACCACCTTGAAACCGCACAATGTGTTGAAGCCGAACGCGCTATGAGTCGTGTTCTCGGTGGCAGTTGCCAAGTACCGCTGGGGGGGTTCGCTGAAATTACTGATGGGTCATTGCATCTACGTGGATTCGTTGCAACACCTGATGGTAAACGTGTTATTAGTGAAGAGAAAACTGGCAAGCCGGAAACAGGCGCTGCCATGGGAGAGCAAATGGCACAGAATTTAAAAACACAAGGGGCTGATGAGATTCTGGCTGCATTAACACTACCCGACCATTGAGAATAAGTTGCCTAAGATTAAACCGTTAGCTGGGGTTAATGTAATTGTTACGCGCCCAGCGCACCAAACAAAAAACCTAGCTGATGGGATTTATGCAATGGGCGGTCATCCCATATTATTTCCTGTTCTGGAAATTGCTGACGTGGAGGATACCCAGCCGTTACTTAAAATAATTGCTCGGTTAAGCGAATTTGATCTGGCTATTTTTGTTAGCCCTAATGCGGTTGATAAAGCAATGCATTTGATTCAAGCCAATAGAACACTACCGCTCAACATGAAAGTAGCGGTTGTTGGAAAAGGAAGTGCAGCCGCATTAAAGCAATTTGGTGTTACTGATATCATCGTACCCACAGAACGCAATGATAGCGAAGCATTACTTGATCAAAGTGAATTGCGGCAAGTGAAAAACAAGCGTGTTGTCATTTTTCGTGGCAATGGAGGACGAAAGCTACTTGGTGATATCTTGATTGAGCGAGGGGCCATATTAGAGTACGCAGAATGCTATCATCGAGGCAAACCAAACGTTGATGTGGCCCCGTTATTAACTACGTGGTCACATGATAATTTAAACGCTATCACGATCACTAGTAGCGAAGGATTGCATAATTTATTTGACATGATAGGCCAGCTTGGCCAACAATTACTGAAAACGACCCCGTTATTTACGGCACATGAACGAATTGCTCAGAAAGCAAGGGATCTTGGCTTGGTAGAGATTATACTAACACCTGCCGGAGATGAAGGTTTGCTACAGGGCCTTATAGATTACTTTTCTAGCAATCAAGCATCAGGGATAACGTCTAAAAATGAATAGAGATACCCAAGGCACATCTAAACTAAAGTCTCGTTTTATATCACTGTTATTGGCGCCTTTTTTTGCTGCATTAATTATTTGGCAATGGCCTGTTATTAGTAGCAAAATACTAGAAGCCAAAGAAACGGTAGAAATTTTTATTGCGGATATTGATGCGTTGGGTGAGAACTCTCGCGCATTAATGACAGCAGTTGAAGAAACTAAAATAGCAACAGAAGATCGTCTAAATCAGCTAGAAAATCACTTAGTAAAATCTCAGGGACTTCAAGCAGCAATTGAATCATTTCGTGAAGCACTAGCTCATGATACGGATGAAAACCCACTGGAAGAAGTAACGCAATTAATTCATTATGCAGACCAACATCTTAGCGTTACACTTGATACTGACGTTGCTTTAGAGAGTCTGCGGCAAGCGAAGGCATTGCTGAAAAATGCACATGACACTCAGTTTTCTGCGTTGTATGAAAGCATTGAAAAAGATATAGAAGGCTTAGAGGCCATTCCAGATAATGGCTCTATAACAATTAAAATCAGCTACCAACTAAGAGATCTGGCTGCGTCTATAGAGAGGCTTCCATTGCAGATGAGCGCTGATTTAAAGGAAGTCGATATCGATTTTCTTCCGCGGCAGGAATCGACAGAAGAAAAATTGTGGCTTAAATTTCTTAATGAAATTTGGAATGATATGAAATCATTTATTCATATCCAAAAAGTAAACAATCCAGATACTGAAATATTATCGCCTTCACAAATTCATTTTCTCAATGAGAATCTTAAATTAAAATTTATGTTAATGCAGTTTTCTCTACTGTCTCATGATAAAACTAGCTTTGACATCGACCTTGAAGCGGCAATAGATTGGATTAATCAACACTATGATAAAAACTCAGATTTAGTGATTGGTATGCTTGAGGAATTAAATCAGCTGCATAATGACAATGCCGGGTTTGAAGAACCCAACATCTCTGCAAGTCTTGATGCAATTCACAACCTTCAGAATATAAGCAATGAGGAGAACAAATGAGACTCATACTATGGCTACTGGCATTGTTTGCCGCGGCCGTGGCTGTAGCACTTGCAGCTAAATATAATACAGGTCATGTCTTATTAATCATGCAACCTTATCGGGTTGAGCTATCGCTCAATATCTTTTTAATCGGATTACTCGTCGCATTTTTTGTTTTCTATTTGGCGGTACGGCTATTAGCAGGCATCTTTGGATTTAATCGTCGTCATCGCCATAAAAAAGCTGAGTACATGCTATTGACTGGCATCAAGGCCTATTTTGAAGGCAACTATGCAAGAGCTAAGAAAGCTGCGTCTATTGCATTGAAATTGACAGAGCATAAAACAGAGATAGCCATTAATGCTGTTATTGCTGCACGCTCAGCACACAAATTAAAAGAATTTTCGCAGCGTGATAAATATCTCGCCACCGCTAAAGAAGAGGCGCCTGACGAAAGAGTATTGCGGCTAGTGACTCAAACGGAGCTGCAACTAAGTGACGGAAAACATGAAGAAGCACTTAATTCATTGCAGGATTTATACTCCACAGGTGGCCTGCAACAAACAGCGGTCATACTTTTAGAACTTGACGCACAGCAACAAGCAGGAAACTGGGATGCCGTTATTGAGTTAACTACTATATTAGAAGGTCGTCGTCATTTTAATAAAACACATGTTAAACAATTGCGGCATAATGCTTATTTCGAAAATATCAAAGAAAAATCTGCTGATCTGCATTCTCTTAATAAGTATTGGAAAGACTTACCCATAGAAGAGAAAAGAAATAGTGAAATTGCTATTGCCGCAACTCGTGCTTACATTACATTAGGTAATTGCGAAGCAGCAAATCGTGTTATTGAACAAAGTGTTGACGCTGAATGGAATCCAGAATTAATTACACTTTATTCACAATGTCTGGGTTATCATGCTAACAGACAGATTGAATGTGCCGAAGTTTGGCTAAGAGCGCAACCTAACAATGCGTATTTGCTTCTCACATTAGGCAAATTATGTACACATTGCGAGCTTTGGGGTAAAGCACAGAATTACTTGGAAGCAAGCTTGTCAGTAGAACCGGGTCATGCAGCACATCTTGCGTTAGCGCAACTCAATGAAAAGCTGGGTAAACACGAACTAGCGATAGATCACTACAACAAAGGACTAAAATTTACACTTAAACAACTAAACTAAGTGTTGCCAGCTGGTAAAGAGGGCGAAAAAACATCTGAAAAGAAACTCTCATTTGGTAAGCTGCGCAGCTTAGTGAAATCGTTAAATGCAGCTTTTACCATGACAGGTACGCCACAAGCATAAATTTGATGATTAGCAAGACTCTCATAATCTTGTAAAACAGCCTGATGAACTAGGCCTTCTTTTCCATGCCAGTTATCTGTTGCTAATGCATCAGATAAAACTGGAATGAATGTAAAGTTATTGTGCTGCTGTTCCCAGCTCTCTGCTAACGTCGATAAATATAAATCAGCTTTAGTACGAACACCCCAATACAGAGTCATTTTCCTTTTCACCTTGCTATTGGCTTGCTTAGAAAAGGCATGCTCTAACATACTCTTTATTGGCGCAAACCCAGTACCACTGGCAACAAAGATAATTGATGCTTCATTAGGAGTATCACGAAGGAAAAATGAACCAAAGGGTCCCTCAAAACGTAATATGTCTTTTTCTTTCATTTGCGTAAACACATGTTCGGCAAATATGCCGCCGGGATAATTTCTGCAATGTAACTGTAAGCACTCATCATCATGAGGTGCGTTAGCCAAAGAAAAACTTCGTCGTTTTCCATCTTTTAGTAAAATATCAATATATTGACCAGCAAGAAACTGTAGGCGTTGACTGGGAGGAAGCTTGAGTGAGAGCACCATGACATCAGGAGCCACAAGCTCAAGTTTTTGCACTCGGCAAGGCAAGGTTTTAATTTCAATGTCCTTGATAGTGTTGATTTCTTGACACTCAATAACAAGATCTGATAACGGTGAAGCACAACAAAATAATGCCATACCATTTTGTTTTTCTTTTTCGGTCAATGTGTCTTCATCATGCTGACCAAAGTCAACGGTGCCTTGTGTAATTTTCCCTTTGCATGCACCACAAGAGCCATTACGGCAGCCATAAGGAAGTGACAGCCCTTCACGTAAAGCAGCTTGCAATATGGTCTCATTTGATCTTACATTTATAATATGATCGCTGGGTTTAATGATAATTTGATGCGACATTAAATGACTAACACGTTAAAAATAATTAGAAGGAAAAATTTCTTTTGGCACTGAAAAACACACTATTAATTGTTGGTTGTGGTGATATAGCATTACGTACAGCGCCACTATTGCAAGCACATTTTAGGATGTTAGGGTTATGCCGTAGTCCGGAAAATTTTGTTCGGTTGCGTTCACACGGAATCATTCCTGTATCTGGAAATCTTGATCACTCAAAAAGCCTTGATAAACTTGCAGGTGTTGCTCAAGTGGTTATACATCTAGCGCCACCACCCAATCACGGAAAACATGACACACGAACTGCAAACCTTTTAGCAGCGTTGACTAAGCGCCCACAAATAAAAGGCGTAATACTACCACAACGACTTGTCTATATCAGCACAAGCGGCGTATATGGTAACTGTAATGGTGCCTTAATCAACGAAACTTACCCAACGAACCCAAGCAATGATCGCGCATTACGTCGAATCAATGCCGAAAACCAAATACGCGCTTGGGGATTGCGCAATCATGTCAATACGTCAATACTACGTGTCCCTGGTATATACGCGGGTAACCGCCTTCCGTTAGTACGTGTGCAGGAAGGTAAGCCTATGCTTTCTGAAGAGGATGATAGTTATACTAACCATATACATGCGAATGACCTAGCACAAATCATTTACGCAGCAATCCGCCATGCCAAGCCGAATAGAATCTATCACGCTTGTGATAACTCCCATCTAAAAATGGGTGAATACTTTGATTTAGTCGCTGATAAATTCAATCTTCCGTATCCTCCAAGGGTATCTCGTAATCAAGCTTTAGGTCATATTTCGCCAGGCATGTTGTCTTACCTGGATGAATCAAGACGATTAAATAATTTACGCATGAAAAAAGAGCTCCATATAAAGCTTAATTATCCAATTGTCGCTGAAGGCATTCTTCATGATTAAAACTTAAAATCATTACTGACCAGATTTAAGGCTAGCCCGCTATCCTCTTAATTATTCGCTCCACAATACACAGCAATTAATTCTAAGTGATTTATAGATATTTGCCGTTGTTGTCAAACATACGTGTTAATTGCAATTTTCTTGGAAATTATAAGTAATAACCGGTATTTCCAACGGTAAGAAAATTGCAAGAACTAAATGTTCTAGACAATTAAGGAGTTATTATGGCAGCTGTGACAGCACGTGCAGATAAGAGAGTCAAAGAAATCAATTACTCATGGGAAGGTAAAGATAAATCGGGCAAGGTATTCAGGGGTGAAATGCGTGCAGCAGGCACAGTAGTCGTAAAAACTGCAATGCGCCGCCAAGGTATTCGAATAACGAAGATCAAGAAAACACAGTCGAGTGGTACGATTACCGATAAAGACATTACATTATTCACACGCCAACTTGCGACCATGATGAAATCGGGCGTGCCCTTATTACAAGCATTTGATATTGTGGGAAAAGGACATACTAATAGAGCTGTAGCAAAATTGCTCATGGATGTTAAATCGGATGTTGAAACGGGAAGTAATCTTGCCGACGCATTTCGCAAATACCCACTATATTTTGACGCATTATTTTGTAACTTGGTTGGTGCAGGTGAAGCAGCGGGTATTCTTGACACTTTGCTAGATCGTTTGGCTACCTACAAAGAAAAGATTCAGGCAATTAAGGGGAAAATTAAATCAGCCCTCTTTTATCCTATTTCAATTATTGCTGTTGCATTCATTATTACAGCCGTTATCATGATCTTTGTAGTTCCTGCTTTCAAGGATTTATTTGAAGGGTTTGGCGCCGATCTTCCTGCGCCAACATTAGTTGTCATGTCTATATCCGACTTCTTTGTTGAATATTGGTGGGCCATCTTTGGTATCGTTGGTGGCGGTATTTATGGTTTTTTATACGCATGGAAACGCTCCGTCTCGATGCAACAAGTTATGGACAGAATTGCTTTGAAATTGCCTATCTTTGGTGACGTTATTCGCAAAGCAACAATTGCACGTTGGGCACGCACACTATCGACTATGTTTGCTGCAGGTGTTCCATTGGTTGAATCATTAGATTCAGTTGCAGGTGCAGCAGGTAATTATGTCTATTATGAAGCAACTAAAAAGATTCAACTCGAAGTGAGTACTGGTAGTAGCTTGATGGCATCAATGACAGGCACCAACGTTTTTCCAAATATGGTCATTCAGATGGTTGCTATTGGTGAAGAATCAGGCTCCTTAGATTCAATGCTGAGTAAAATTGCTGATTTTTACGAAGCTGAAGTGGATGATGCGGTTGATGCACTTTCCAGCCTAATGGAACCCGTCATTATGGTGGTACTCGGTACACTGATTGGTGGTATGGTTGTTGCGATGTATCTTCCAATCTTTAAAATGGGTCAAGTTGTAGGCTAGAAAATACAGCAATAGCCATAATGTAGTTATATAATAAAAAAGTAGGGCATTTGCAAGAGTGAATGCCCTGTTTGTATGGTGTTTACGCAAAGAAGCACTCCTGTGTAGTTACAAAACAATCAACTGACCTAACTAAAACGCCAATATTACTGATGTCCCTTTTACAAGATAACCCGCACTTATTTATTTTTATTTGTTCTGTTATTGGCTTAATGGTGGGAAGTTTTTTAAATGTTGTTGTCCACCGCTTACCAAAAATAATGGAACGTACTTGGCATCAACAATGTGCCGAGTTGCAGGGGGCAGAAGTCAAGGCTTTACCTACCTACAATATCGCTACACCTCGTTCAATGTGTCCTAATTGTGGACATAAAATTACAGCATTAGAGAATATTCCCGTCCTCAGTTACTTGTTCCTAAGGGGGCGCTGCTCACAATGTCATAAAAAAGTTTCACTACGTTATCCTATTGTTGAAATCTTAACGAGTATCTTGAGTGGTTATATTGCCTGGCATTTTGGTTTCAGCTTATTGGCACTTGCCGCATTAATCTTTGTTTGGGCCATGATTGTGCTAGCTGCTATTGATTTTGATACACAACTTTTGCCTGATGATATTACGCTTCCGTTATTATGGTTAGGGCTAATAATTAACTTAAATAGCGGTTTTACTCATATTCAATCTGCGATTATTGGTGCTGTTATCGGCTACCTTATTTTATGGTCAATATACTGGGTTTTTAAGCTGACTACTGGTAAAGAAGGTATGGGCTATGGTGACTTTAAATTATTGGCAGCCATTGGCGCATGGTTTGGGTGGAGTATGTTACCTTTAGTGATACTTCTTTCTTCTATGGCTGGTGCGATTATTGGTCTCGTATTAATGTTTTCCTCGGGAAACAAAAGAGATACACCTATTCCATTCGGACCTTACCTGGCAATCGGTGGTGTTGTTGCACTATTCTGGGGAAACAAAATTAACCATGCTTACTTCGCATTATTTTAATTGATGTCTCTTGTCATTGGATTAACGGGTGGTATTGGCAGTGGCAAAACATGCGTCGCCAACCATTTTGCTGGATTAGGTATCAATATTATTGATACAGATGAAATAGCACGAGCGCTTACCCAGCCGGGTGGTTCAGCTATTACTCCCATAACGAATACATTCAGCGACGCTGTTATAGCAACTGATGGCGCATTAGACAGAAATAAAATGCGTCAATTGGTGTTTTCTGATAATGATATTAAGCAAAAACTTGAAGCAATTCTTCATCCGCTCATTCTCAAAGAAGCCCTTCATCGCGTCAAGCAATCAGAATCACCTTACACAATCGTCGCAATACCGCTGCTCTTTGAAACCACAGACTACGATGAAATCATTCAACGTGTCCTAGTAATAGACTGCGATGAACAAAAACAAATAGCCCGTACAATGGCGCGTAGTAAGCTAAATGAACAAGAAGTTAGGGCGATAATGGCAACCCAAGTTTCACGCCAATACCGCTTACAAAAAGCAGATGATATAATTATCAACAACGGTGGCCTTGATTGCTTGCACGAGCAAATCTCGCATCTACATAAAAAATACTTGAGAATTTCATAAGCCAAACCAGTCGGTTACTATATTTATAACAATTTAAGCCAATTTTAGTTTGTGAAATGACCTGGCATAAGGCAAGATCTCGGTATTCAATTCTAAAAAAATCAATTGTGATTTGTTACGAGCACCCTTTAAACGAACGCGTCCGCACATTATTACGGCTTGAGGACTTATTTAATAAAATAACTTTTTTTTCTGCCAAAGATACAGCGATTGAGCATCATGCGACACTTGTCGTATTATTTGAATTGCTTGACATAACAAGTCGCGGCGATATTAAGTCAGACTTACTGCAAGAATTGGAAAGACAAAAGCAATCATTAGAAGCGTTGCGTAGAAACCCAAATGTCTCTGAATCGGCACTCGACGAAGTACTAGAAGACATACGAATTACATTTCACAACATGCTAAATATCTCTGGCAAGGTTGGCGAGCATCTTCGTGACAATGAATGGTTAATGAGTATTAAACAACGTGCAGGCGTGCCTGGTGGTGTCTGTGCCTTTGATTTGCCTTCCTATCATCGTTGGCTTCATGCTGACCCTGAAATACGACGGCAAGATTTCCATGATTGGTTGGCACCATTACTACCCGTTCGAGATGGCTTTAGCATCGTGCTTCATTTGTTAAGAAAGAGTGGAAAAAACAATGATTATCTTGCGGAAAAAGGTATTTTCCAGCAAACAGGATTCGGTTGTACTGCACACCTATTACGCCTTAAAATCAACGATGATTTGCCCTGTGTTCCAGAAATAAGCGCCAACAAGTACGCACTTAACATTCGCTTTATTCCCTCAGAATTGGGCCAAAAAAATAAAGTGTATGAAGAAAATGTTAATTTTGAACTAACTTTCTGTAATCTCTAGGAATTATTGGTTAACTCATGAAACAAGCTGTCGTAAACTGTCCGCAATGCGATGAAATTGTTGAATGGAACGAGGCCAGTCGTTTTCGTCCGTTTTGTTCAGAACGCTGTAAATTACAGGATTTGGGACAGTGGGCGACAGAATCTTATCGCATCCCTGACAAAGAGCAAAAAATAAGAGAAGAAGAATAACAAGGCTATGCTATTCCACGCATCATTGCAATGCCATGACCACCATGCTCAAGTGCTGTGGCCAAATCCTCGGGGTGCAACCCGCCTAGTGCATAAACTGGGAGCGAATAGTCTGCAATAAGTGACGCAAATTTTCTCCAGCCTAATGA
>JAJFJH010000385.1 GCA_021774155.1 Nitrosomonas sp. | reverse complement strand
GAATAACATCATCCCGCCGAGCGTATGGCTAATAGATGCCTGGGAAGGCACGGCAACCAAAATCATTAAGCATACTAACAATGTCAATGGGAATGGTGTTTTTCGCTCCGCATCCGATCTTGCTGTAGTTGGCGATAAGCTCTATATCGCAGAGGAAGATTCAATTGACCACACATTTGGTGAAGATGGATACCTCTCAGTCTTCGATATCAGTGATCGCTTCCGTCCACGTTTTATCAAGCGATTCAAACCGGGCCAAGAATTTCCTGAAGGATATGCCGTTGCACATACCCTTAGCCCAACGCCAGATGGTCGATACTTGATGTTAGCAAGCTGGGTTTCAGGTTATGTCCTCAAAATCGACACGTTGACGGACACTGTTGATAAAGTGTGGGGGCCTAACGACGGCCTCGTGAAGCCACATGGTTTACATGCTGCAGGTGGTATTCGCTAGTTTCACCCGATTCGATTGCTCTCTACTGGCCGGATGTTTTGGTCAGCTGGGCGCAATCGAGAAATATCCCAGTTAATTGATGAAAAGGGTGCATAAAATGAAACATAAAACTTTATACGGTAGTTATTCCTTCGCCGCTATTCTTATATTTATGCTGTTTGTCCAAGCTCATGCTTTTGCTCTTACTGTAGTACTGAAGCAACCGGTGCCTCTGCAGCAGGAAACAATGGCTAACTTAAAGCATGAGAATCAAAATGACAATGATCGATGGAAACTGGTTGTCTTTGGATTTACAAACTGCAAGGACGTTTGCCCAATGTCACTGGCAAATTTCTCTATGCTTGTACAAGCTGCCGCTGCTGAACAGATTCAGTTAGATGGCACCTTTGTATCTGTTGACCCAGACAGAGATACCGACGCAGTTTTATCTGGTTATACGAATAGTTTCGGGCCCAATATTTCATTTTTACGTTTGGAAGACAGAGATCTAGAACGCTTTATGGCTGCTTTCGGCGCAGAAGCTCTTTTCTACACTAAGAATAAAGGAAATCAGTTTAACTATCAGGTTGATCACAGTAGCACAGCTTTCTTGATTGACCCTGAGGGCAGAATTAGAGTGTTATTCGATGCATTGGAAGATGCCCGTGATATTGAAAAAATGCTGCGTGAAAATCAAGCATTCTTTAAATCATGAACAGAATTCTGACACTACTGGTTATTTTTGTGCTGACCGGTATTTCGCCTGTTTCAGCCATGAATATTTACGATGACCCACGTACATTGCTCTCTTACATGGACAGGTCATTAACACCCGAACAAGATATATTACGTGTCACAGTGAATGTCACGCCAGATAACCATTTGGTATTTCAAGTCAAGACACGAGGAGAACAAAGTGGCGGAGAAAATAGCGATCATTTTCTGTTGCGAATTACGAATGGTAAACCTTATGTCTTACTCGTACCGATAGATAAGGAGAAGGGTGATAAAGTATTCATGTATGAGGACGTTATTGAACCTGAAAACAATAGCCTTCCAGAGCCAGCCACTATGCCCACCACATTCAAGGCGTCAAATTTACAGGCAGAATTCAGTGCACGGCGTATACGTAATGGCGTCGAGTTCTCGATACCATTGGACGCGATCAATTTCGGCAATAACTTTGGTTACGATGCCTACACAGTTCAGGCGAGCATACAAGCGAATACTTTGCAAATTAACGACGTATACGACCAGGCGGGAAAAGGACGTGGTGAAGCTAAGCAGTATGCTGCCATTACTTTGCTCAATAAGCTCTGCGCAACCCGGAAGTAATAACTAGTCATATGGTAAAGCCACAACCACAGCCTCCGCCCTTATAAAACACATCACCAAGTATCGCTAAATATTTCTCAAGTAACCGAGAGGAGGCCTTTTGCGCCCAATACACCAATTATGTTTATTAAAACTAAGCGTTGATTCAGCGCTTTACAAGCCAATTTACGCGTACGTATACCCAACGTAAACAACCGTAATATTTGCAGTGATGGAAGTTGTCTGGGCAACCTTAATTTAATCAATGACATTGAAGGTGAATTATTTAATCATGAAGAATAAACTAATTTCTACAGTAATAATCAGCATCGTCCTGTTCTCAATAGCCACGTCCGTATATGGAACAAAAGTAACATTCGGTGGCCGCATTCAATCTGAGTATAGTGTTATAGATGTTGAAGGTATTTCCAGCCAATCATCAATAGATGACCCAACCTTCTATTCAGCCTGGGGTTTGAGTGTTTCTGAGAATTTGGGTAACGGGATTAGCGCATTTGCAGTAGTTGATTATGGCTTCAATTTGAGCGGCAACATAGGTGCTGCTCGAGAGCGCTATGTGGGACTATCCAGTGATACTTGGGGGCAATTAAAATTTGGTCGGGTTCATTCATTATTTGCGGATTATGCGGGTGGTTGGACGATTGACCCTTTTGTTTACACTACATTACAAGCTGCCGGTAGTGGTGGCACCATGATCGCAAGCGCAAACGGTCTGGGTTCAGGTCCATACACCGCAGTTAACAGCGTTATTCGTTTTGAGTCTGCTTCAATGAATGGTTTTTCCTTCGCGGCCATGATAATGCCAGGTGACTCAGGTCGCCTTGAAGGTAACCTGGGTGGCGACTTGGGCGGGGCAGGTAACAACGCAGGTAATACAGGTGGTGCCAATGGTGAATGGGATTTTCAAGTCATGGGTAAATATGTTTTCGCCTATCAAGATCACAAATTTGATGTGTTTGGTGGTTATTCCAGAGACAACGTCAGTACGGCTCAGAAAAATGTCACTACAGCTAACCTGAAATCTGAAGAAGTGGGACGTGTCGGTGGTGTTTGGGCTTACAAACAATTTCAAATTCAAGGACAGTATGAATATGTTAGTAACGCACTGGGTGCGGCAACTTGCTCTGATGCTGCTGCATTAGGCTCTATTAGTTCGGCGGCTAGGCAGTGTAATTCCGAAATGAACGCAGGTGCTAACGGTTCTGCATGGTATGCCGGCGGTCAATACAAAATGGGTAATGCAACTTTGGTCGTGCAAGGTGGCATGACTGATGCAAATAGCACAAGTTTTCGGGAAAAACGAAAAGCAGAGAGTTTCACCGTGGGTATGCTGTATGACTTAAGCAAGCGCTCCAATCTATTTGGTGGCTATCAACGTGTTAATGTAAAAGATAGAAATAGCTCGGAAGATCGTGATCGAGATACCTGGACAGTGGGCTTGCGTCATCATTTCTAAGGCATGCAAGTAATTGATTAAATTGGCTTATCTATCATTTGAAATCAGAATGATAGAATTAATACTCCATCTAGTTTCTATTCTCATGCGTTTTTTACCTATTGCTCTAACCCCTAATATGTATCAGGCATTTACATAAGATGTTGCCTGGCTTAGAATTGTTCACACGATTATAATCAACCCAAGGAACAACTATCATGAAAACAGCTAAATATTTTACAATCTTATCAATTTCTGCTTTTATGGTCGTCACTATGCAGGCGAGCTCCTTTGCAGCCGATCAGGGTGTTGTTAATCATGAAGCTTTAGTGCATTACTTTGAAGGTGAAGCCAAGAAAATGCAGGCTAAAATAGAAGAACAAAAAGAAGCTCTCAACCATAAACCGCACAGCAGTTTCTTTGGCAAACATGGACAATACATTGAAGAACATGTGGCCTATAAAATAGGCAAATATGAAAAAATCGCAATAGAAAGCTTGAATAAAGCTGCTTACCATAAAAAAATGGCTGCAGAACAAAGTAAATGATTAAACATTCGATGAATCAGGCAAGATTAAAGACCAGTTGACTCCTTAAATAGGGTTGATAAAAAGCCGCCCGAAATAACCTTGGTAGTTACCACTACTTCATAACCCTTAGAACCCACTTCGGTGGGTTTTTTGTTGATCGTCAAGAAAAGGTCTATGATACCTGTTATGCGGGTTACATTTTAGATCCAGTTCGTTATGCTTTATCCAGTGATAATCTGATTATTTAGCCAATTTAAAAATTAACATTTTGAATAAGCGTTCATCCAAAACGAATACTACATTTAATGATTTGCAGGCCGCCACACAGTTGGCTTTGACAATCTGAAAAGCGTCTAGTCTAATGATTTCCCTTAGTAAAGAATAATAGTTACCCCAATATACTTAGTACACTGACATATCTACAATGATCACAAGTCAAATTACTAGGAGCGGTCATCATGAAAACAGCAACCCAAAAAAGTTTCGTAATTTTTTCATTACTCGCACTTTTAATCTTTGGTGTATCAATGAATTCTTTTGCAGCTAACGCTGCAGAGCATGATATTTTAGCGAGTCAATTTGAAAACTTAGCCAAAGAAATGCACGCTAAAGTTGATGAATTAAGCCATAAGTCACGTTCTAGCTATTTCGGCAGGAATGCCAAAAGGAAAAAGACGCGTGTCACTAACAAGATTCGTAAATACGAGAAAGCTGCGACAGAATATGCAGAGAAGGCTGCTTATCACCACCAATTAGCTTCTGAGCAATCAAAGTTGAATTCAGTGGCAAATAAGAACCAAGTCAATTTAAGTCCTAATTTGTAGCAAGCAAATAAAATAGTTTGCCTGATTGAGCAATGTGCAGAGATGTACATTGCTCTTTTCATTTGTCTAGACTTATATTAGCTCAAACCTGATCTGGAGCCGCACTAAATTATTCTCGATATGCTCTGATAGATAATATAGTGAGGCAACGATGGAGTTCAACGAACTATATTCCATACGAGCGAACTGCACATTATCTGCTCCCGGCAATCAATTCGAGTCTGAGATAAAGAGCTTGTGTGACGTATATATAGCCTATAGCAAGGCGCTACGAGCGCGTAAATTTAAGCGAGTAGACGTTATAATTTCTGATTGACTGAAAAAGTGGGGAAGATCGTGAGTTTTCTATCAAGAAAAGCACATTTAAATCCAGGTAACTCAAACAACAATGAACGTATGAATGGTTTTTTTGCACTCGGAGATGACCTTATTGAAGGTCAGAAGATCATGTTAGTATTCGATGAACATGGCACGATTTGTGAATGTGACCAGGCGGGTGAGAAATTGCTCGAATGTTTACCCAGCGAATTGATCGGACAACCTATTAGTAGAGTGTTACCGGAATTGACAGATATCAAGTTATTTCAAGGCAGGCGGAATATTCCAAAGCTACTCTTTCTGTCACGTATTGGCCATCGTTTCAAAGTGGTGCGCAAGTTCAGGGCATGTTTTTCAGGCAATCTTTTTTTTAGCGATGTGAAAAACAATCTCGATCAACATCAACTGCGTGTAATTATCTGTCCGACCAAGTGAAATTAAAACATGATCAAGCGCGATGTATTGTTCCAAAGGTAGCGGCCACCAGCAGACGAATGATCTTTCCTGACAATGGAAACAAACGCATCATCAAATAGCATTTGTTGGTGAATTCTTGAGGGTGTTTCTATACACACATCAAAACCAAGAACCAGATTAATAGACCCATTCCCAGTGCTTCTTCAGGCAATTATTCGTCTGTTTGACTAACAAGAATATTGACGCCTGACGCAAGTTCGCGAGCTTTCTTGATGAGCCAAGGTAGCAAAATTAATTCATTATATCTGTGGCGGCAATCGCAAATTGATGTTGCGCTGTTTCTGGTTCAAATTCTGGTTTATTTAAAACCGTTAATTCAATTTCCAGCAGTGCTTTGCGTATCGGTATAATTAGCTTCGGCTCTTGTTGTCGGTTTCATCCTCATCGTGGTTGCTAACCAGAATGGGGTCATCTAATGCTTGTCTTAAACGATTGAAGGAAGGCTCATTGCTAATTGGTCTACAAATAACTTTTCAGCTGTTTTAGACACATTTTTCTTCGTCATTAATGCATCAAGTGCAATCAATAAATTCAAATCTAAATGATTAAAGTTCAGCATTTAACCCAACTAAAAGCACTATCAAGGCATATTATTAACAATAAACATAATCTATTTATTTTTATTGCGTTATATTCTGCTCAATGAACATGAGAATCATCAATATTAAACTCATTAACAGACCTGTCAGTTTTAATCATTTAACAGATAGACTTTTTTTATTTAATATTCGCCGCATATTTTGACAATCATTCATGGTCTCATATTAATAAAGCAAACAAGTATCATATAAAACATGAACAAACAAACGCAGCAATATACCGCGAAACTACAATATTTAGTCGACAATCATTGTCAGACACATTTAACCAATGGCTTGAAAGGAATTGAAAAAGAAAGTCTGCGTATCTCGCAACAAGGATCAATCGCCCAAACGAATCATCCAACAGCATTAGGCGCGGCATTAACGCATCCGCATATCACCACTGATTATTCAGAAGCCCTGTTAGAATTCATCACCCCACCTCTTGCAGACATTAAAGAAACATTAGCGTTCCTAGAGGAAATACATCAGTTTGTTTATGATCATCTAGATAATGACATGCTGCTAGCCACCAGTATGCCTTGCGGCATTAATGGGGATGAAAGTATCCGCATTGCTGAATATGGCTCATCCAACATTGGTCAAATGAAACACGTTTATCGTCGTGGCTTATGGCATCGTTATGGTCGATCAATGCAAACGATTGCGGGAATACATTTTAATTATTCCATCCCTGAGAATCTTTGGCCGACCTTGCAGAGGCACAGTAAAACCGATAAGAATCGTCAGGATTTTATTTCAGATGCTTATTTTGGCTTGATCCGAAATTTCCAGCGCCAGGGATGGATGTTACTTTATTTATTTGGCGCATCGCCTGCCATCTGCAAGCAATACTTTAAAGATCGCCCTCATCTAACCAAGCCATTTGATGAATTTGATTATCATACGCTATATACCCCCTATGCGACTTCATTACGCATGAGCGATGTGGGCTATCAAAGCAAAAATCAGGCAGGACTTAATATTGATTACAACTCGGTAAACCGTTATGTTGATAGTTTGGGTGTCGCGATAGAAACACCTTACCCCGCATACCAAGCTATCGGTCTCAAAGAAGGCAACGAATATCTTCAATTAAACACCAATATCTTGCAAATTGAGAACGAGTTTTATAACACTATTCGCCCTAAACAGCCTCCCCGTTCTGGCGAGAAACCGACCCTGGCATTAAAACGTCGCGGGGTTCAATACATTGAGGTCCGATCATTGGATCTAAACCCATTCAGCCCCGTTGGGATTGATGAACAAAGCGGACGATTTTTAGAAGCTTTTTTACTGAACTGTTTAATGCAAGAAAGCCCCTTGCAGACTGGACAAGAACAACAAGTAAATGCGGAGAACCAACGAGCAGTTGCCTACCAGGGAAGGCGACCTGGCTTGGAACTAGACAATAATGGGCAATCAATATCTTTAACTGATTGGGCATTGCAAATATTGCAATCTATGCAACCCCTTTGTGATGTCCTTGATAAAAACACGACTGACAAGCCATATACTGCCGCATTACAGCAACAATTCGCTCTCGTAGCGGATACAAATTTAACGCCATCCGCACGGATTATTGCTGAAATGGAAGAAAAAAATCAATCATTTTCAAGTTTTAGCTTGAATATCTCAACGAAATACCAGCTTTTTATCAAACAAAAAAAAATGAATGCTTCGAAGCAGCAGTACTTTAAGGAATTAGCAAAGCGCTCTCATGACAAGCAAAAAGAACTTGAACAGGCCGATAAAGTCTCTTTTGATCAATTCTTATCACAGTATTTTTCTCAAAAATAAGCCGCTTCGATACGCCAATCAAACAAAAATTGTCCGCCTACTATTGAGTCTGAGTATGAACGCATTATCATTACGAAATTTAACAAAAACATACCGTAATGGCTTTACCGCATTAAAAGGAATCGATCTGGACATTCAGCAAGGTGATTTCTTTGCATTATTAGGCCCAAATGGTGCAGGCAAGTCTACAGCCATCGGCATTATTAGTTCTTTAGTCAATAAAACAAGTGGGGCAGTCCATGTTTTTGGTCATGACATCGACACACATAGCGCCAAAGTAAAAAGTTGTATTGGTTTAGTGCCTCAGGAGGTGAATTTCAATCAGTTTGAAACGGTTCAAAATATCATATTAAACCAGGCCGGCTATTATGGCATTCCACGGCATCAAGCCATTGTCAACACAAAGAAATGTTTAAAACAAATGTTTCTATGGGATCAGCGAGATACGGTTTCTCGGCGACTATCCGGTGGTATGAAAAGGCGCGTGATGATTGCCCGGGCGTTGGTTCACTCGCCCCAGTTACTAATTCTAGATGAGCCGACAGCAGGGGTCGATATCGAGATACGCCGCTCTCTGTGGGAAATGATGGCGCAAGTGAATCAGCAAGGCACGACGATTATTTTGACCACGCAGTATTTGGAAGAAGCTGAAAGCTTATGCAGGAATATCGCCATTATCAATAATGGTTTGATTGTTGAACAATCGGGAATGGCTGAATTATTGGCACAGGTGAAGAAAGATTATTTTGTGTTGGATTTGGCGCAGCCGATCTCAATATTACCCAAAATCGAAGGGTATGAACTTGAGTTGATAGGAAGCAAGACTTTAAGTGCCTTGGTTAATAAAGAACAGAGCTTAAACGGTCTTTTCCAACAGTTAACCATGCATCATATTGATGTATTGAGCCTAAAAAACAAGACAAATCGCTTGGAACAATTATTTATGGGACTGGTGAATGAATAATTTCATTGCATTTCGCACCCTAGTCATTGAAGAAATCCGTCGGTTTATAAGAATTTGGCCACAGACATTATTGCCATCGGTAGTCACAACAGCGCTGTATTTCATGATTTTTGGCCATTTGATTGGCCAACGATTTGGCGATATTGATGGGGTGAGTTATATGGATTATATTGTCCCCGGCATTATTTTGATGTCTGTCATCAGTAACGCCTACGCGAATGTTGTCGCCTCGTTTTATTTAAGAAAATTTCAGCGAAATATCGAAGAATTATTGGTTGCGCCGGTTGCAAATTGGGCCATTTTATTAGGGTATGTCTGTGGCGGCATCGCTAGAGGCATGCTCGTTGGTGTCATTGTTGCCGCAACCTCCTTATTGTTTACTGACATCAATGTCTATCATTGGGGCATCACGCTAACCATCTATATTTTAACCGCGACTTTATTTTCATTGGCTGGGTTTGTTAATGCAATATTTGCCAATAGCTTCGATGACATTTCCACCATCCCGAACTTTGTATTAACGCCATTAACCTATTTAGGGGGAATTTTCTATTCGATTACGATGCTGCCTGAATTATGGCAGCAGCTTTCATTAGCAAACCCCATTTTGTATATGATTAATGCTTTTAGATATGGGCTAATTGGTGTGACAGATATTAGAATAGAGATTGCTTTTCTAATGACCAGCGGCTTTATACTGTTTTTAGCCATCTTTAGTCTCGTTTTGTTGCACAAAGGCATTGGTATTAAAGACTGAATACTTTCAGATTGACGAATGACTCATTAGCTTAATTTTGAATGGACTCTTATCGTGACAATTAAACTTGGCATGGTCATAGATTCACTTGACCACATCAACATTAATAAAGACACTGGCTTTGCCATGATGCTTGAAGCGCAAGTTCGGCTTTGGGAGATTCACTATATACAATTAGATGACTTATTTTTGCTTAATGGTGTTGCACACGCCCAAACGCAGATTGTTTCAGTCCAACGTGATCCGATTAGCTGGTATTCGATCGTTCGTAAACAAAGTATTCCATTAGCCAAACTTGATTGCATTATTATGCGCAAGGAACCGCCTGTCGACCAAGCGTATATTTATGCGACACATATTTTAGAACAAGCTGAACAAGCCGGTGTTTATGTCGTCAACAAACCGCAATCTTTGCGTGATGCCAATGAGAAGCTATTTACTGCTTGGTTTCCTCAATGTTGCACGAAAACACTAGTGACATGCAAAGCGGATCTAATTCGTGACTTTCTCAATGAACAGCAAGAAATTATCTTAAAACCACTGGACGGTATGGGCGGCGTATCAGTTTTTCATCTGCGTCGAAATGACCCGAACCTTAGTGTCATTATAGAAACCATTAGCGCACACGGTACGCAACAAGTAATGGCACAACGTTATTTACCGGAAATCAAAGACGGCGACAAACGTATCCTAATCGTCAACGGGGAAGTAATTCCCTATGCGCTCGCACGAATTCCCGCACAAGGCGAAACACGCGGCAATATTGCAGCAGGTGGCACCGCAAAAGGACAATCATTAAGTGATCGTGACCAGTGGATCGCCCAACAAGTAGGGCCAACACTTAAAGAAAAAGGCTTAGTGTTTGTCGGTATCGATGTTATTGGAGATTATTTAACTGAGATTAATGTAACCAGCCCGACTTGCGTACAAGAGCTAGACGCGCTATTTGGTCTTAATATTTGTGCTCATTTGATGGATCATATTGAAACAAAGATTTCATTAGAGTGATACTTTTTTCTATTCATTTTTTAATGATAAGCAAGACGTTGCGTAGGCGTTAATCAATCTGCCCAAATTCTTGCACTCATTATACTAATGTTGAACACGTCGCCGTTCTAAATATTTATTTGTGAGTAAAGCCAGTAGTAA
>JAJFJH010000384.1 GCA_021774155.1 Nitrosomonas sp. | reverse complement strand
TGAAGGTTTTTATTTGGCTTTGTACGTGCGGATATAAATATGGCTTCTTAATGTTTAGATGCCGCTTAAATGGTTTTCTAAGTCTCAGGGGAAAGTTCAAACTGTACCCGCAATGTTTACTGAATTTCTGAGGAGGCTCTAAATAATTTTTCTCATACTTACCATATCTCTACTCATCTTTTTTTAATAAGGACAATACACACTCTCCATCATGGGAAAATGTTTTACATTGCATGTAGCAAGGATAAGGTTCTTACATTCAGCAGAAGAAGCAAGCAGCGCATCAACAATGCCAACACCGAGGCTTTTGCCATACTGTCGCCGATACAAGCCACCTTCAATGGCCGCTTCATCATTTAGGGGAATTATAGGAAAGTGCTGCACCAGGTTATCAAGCAAGTTACGTTCTCTGCCTTCTCGAACACCTGCATACAGTTCGGCAACAGTGAGAGCTGAAAGGAAAGGAGGCTTCTCTAGCCCTTCCAAAAATTGCGCAGCCTTTGCATGGCCACGAAAAAAATCAATTAAGATGCAGGTATCTATAAGGTAATGCGTCATTTTTAACGGTCGAACTCCTCGCGAATAGTTTGCATACGCTGCTCAGCGGTTTTGTCGTCAGACCACATGCCTTTCATGTCATGCAAAGCTTCTTTCCATTGGTAGGGCATGATATTCTTTTCTGACAGCAATAAATCAACTGCTTCACGGATAAGTTCGCTTTGGCGTGTTCCAGAGGTGAGAGCAAGGGACTTGAGGGCTTGCTCTTGTTCCTTGGATAAATAAACTTGTGTGCGCACCATAGAGCCTTGTTTCATATACATTACTGTATATGTCTAAAATATATAATGCAAGTCTTATTTATTAGTACAAGCGATGAGTTCACAGGACTTTGATTTGTGAGACAACAAAACGGGACAGTTTCAGGGCTGATTGACAATCAGAAGAGGGGCCGGATGCGAATCTTGATATCGCCCGCAGAGCGGCACCGTTTTTCGCACTGAAAGACAACCAAGCCGAAGCCATTATTGTCGAAGTTTCTGCTGCCCTAAAAGGATGGCAGAACACTACACTACACGTCAACTGGGCATGAGTGCAGCGGATATTGCCGTTTTATGCCACAGCGATTCAAAGTGATGCATAGAATAGTGAAATTCCAGGTTCTGTCGCATTAAGCGTTTTTCTTCCAAATCGCTAATTGATGGAGAGCATGCAAAATCTCCATCAGCCATCTTTTTTAAAATAAAGTTCATCAATTGTTAACAAATACTTCAAGGTAGTGTAATAAATTCTCTTTATGCTGTTGCCATCCTCAGTTCATTTAAAAAGGTGCTTATAGTGAATAAGACAATTTCTATTAAGGCTAATATCAATGATTACTTAAGTAATCAAAAAGACAACAATCAGTTTTATGAAACAGCTCAATTAAGGCGCGCAAAAATGCAGGCAGCGGGCTTTATTAATGCTATTGATGACAAGAAAGCACTCACCCCTGCTTTACATAAGTTACTAGAAGCTAGCCTTGTTCTGCGAACAACAAGCACCAAAATTCTGGCTAGTTACTTAAAACGAACGCCTGCCAGTATTCGTATGGAGTTTCAAAGAATTGGCGCAATCCTTGGAGAAAACCAGGGGGTTGCGCAATAGAGATCTTGTACCATATATCGGTTCCGCACCCAAGGTGACAGAGATTCTAAACGGCATTCGAAAATTGAGTTTGAATATGATTCGCAGGCTCAATGAAGGATTGGGCATTTCTGTCGATGTCCTTATTCGCGAACCGATGCAAAAAAAAGCCAGTGGAAGTGACATTGATTGGTAATGAGCGTGATCAGAAAATTAGCGGACTAAATTTGTTTAGAATAAGAAATATGATTCTATAACCCTTTGATTACTTACAATATCACCCCAATTATTTTACATAATAATGATTATTGGAAATATAATCTTAGGCCAGGAAACTAGTTAGGAAAGGCCGCCAACTAACAGCAAAATATACCAACTATGCTACCCTGGCGACTTGGATCAATATGCTGAAGAATAGACTATGTTATTAAATTGGCTCGAACGTGCAGCAGTGAATAATCCACTCCGCAGCGCCTTACAGCGACGCGTTGGCGCTAAAAAGCTAATTCGGCTAGGCGGCACTCAGGCAACAGGACGTGTTCTTGAAATTGGATGCGGACGTGGTGTTGGGGCTGATATTGCTTTGAGTGATTTTGGTGCCACTTCAGTTGATGCTTTTGACCTAGATCCGAGGATGGTGAAGCAAGCCAAGTGTTATCTCAATAAGCATGGTGACAAAGCTCACGTCTGGGTAGGTGATGCAAGCGCTATAAGTGCTCCCGATTCAACCTACGATGCCGTTTTAGATTTTGCAATCATCCATCATGTACCAGAATGGCGACTGGCCGTTCGTGAAATTCAACGAGTTCTGAAGCCTGGTGGCTATTTCTATGGCGAGGAAGTACTCCGGGCATTTATTGACCATCCGATAGCTCGACGCCTTTTTATGCATCCTCAGAATGACCGCTTTGACGCGGCAGAATTCACCAACGAGCTAGAATCGGTCGGTTTTAAAGTTATTGGGAAGGAAGAACTATGGGGCTTGGTCACATGGGTCGCAGCTCGTAAACTATAACGAGATTGCGGTAGATAAAGATATGCTAACAATTTACACAAATATTTAAAATATAGTCGCAATACACAAACCGAGCTGGGGCTATAGTGCTACAACCGGTCAATTATGCAACTATAATGGAGTGTCAACATTCATAAATTCCTGATAGTCGTCGCGCTATTCCTTTCGTTTCATGTTCATGCGGACACCCCAAGTTCTTTTAGTAAGGCTAAGAAATTATCAGTAGAACTATATATCGATCATCCGGTTAGTTTTTATTGCGATTGTAACATCAAGTGGGTTGGTAAGAAAGGTGTGCCTGATCATGATAGTTGTGGCTACGAGGTGCGTAAGCAGGAGGAGCGGGCTGCGCGTATTGAATGGGAACATGTTGTGTACCCGCGTGACAGTTTGGACATCAACTACAATGCTGGCAAGATGGTGGTCGAAAGAATTGTACTAAGGATTCTCCCGCGTTTAAAACAATGGAAGCTGACTTACACAACCTTGTTCCCGCTATTGGTGAATTGAATGGTGATAGATCAAATTACAATATCTCTGAGTGGAATGGTGTGCCCCATCTTATATATGCATGACCGGTATGCATTTAAATTATCGAAGAACCAGGAAAGTCTACTTCAGGTCTGGGCCGCCCGACATCCAGTTAGTGATTGGGAATGTACAAGAGACAAGCGTATTGCCGAAGGGCAGGGGTGGAATAACTCATTTGTAGCCGAGCGGTGCTTTGTAATGGTCAACTAAAACCGGACACTTTTTTAAGCAGTCTTTCTATAAAATAGATGCTCAAATTCCATCGGTGATTGGTAGCCTAATTTTGAGTGCGAGCGCTTCCCATTGTAAAAAGCCAGATAGTCAATGATACTCA
>JAJFJH010000383.1 GCA_021774155.1 Nitrosomonas sp. | reverse complement strand
GCCGTCTAGTTTGGCTCTGGCAACGGCGGTACCGGCTTTTCTGCCTTCTGGTTCCGCATAAGACAGATAAATGAGGTTGTTTTTGGCAAAGTCAGGATCCAGTGCCACACCTAATAGGCCGCCTTGTTTTTGGGCGAATACGTTGGGAACCCCTTTAATCGGTTTCGAGACATGCCCTGCGGGCGTGATAATGCGTAACTGACCCACGCGCTCGGTGACCAGTAGGTTGCCGTCCGGCAAGAAAGCCATGCCCCAGGGGAATTTTAGCCCGGTGGCGATGAGTTGTACTTCGTGTTCAGTTTGTATGCGCTGAGCGTGTGCGTTGGATGAGAAAAAATCACCGCTACTGAAGGAGACGATGATGAATGTCATTAACAGTGAAAGTGGTCGAGTCATTTGTTATTGCCTCCCGGTCATGTTGCGGTGTGGAATGAATGGTTGTCAATGTACCATTCTTGGTCAATAGCCACAACTCAAGACGGCACTTAAAACGGCAAGATGCGCAGGCGCAACCCACCGAAAAAATTCATCGGCGCACCGGGTTCAAAGTAACGACCAAAGGCAGCGTTGATGCGGGTATTGGAGTTGTATTTGGCATCGAACAGGTTATTGATGCCAAGAAATAGTGAACCTTCAATCCATTGATGTTTTTTCTGCCAGCCGACGAGTAGTTGCCCTAGGGTGTAGGCGTTGTTGGATGCGGTGTTGGTATCGTTGACATAAAAAGTACCGACACGCTGCACATGCATTTGCCCAAATACACCGGAAGGATGAGCGTAGCGTAGCAGTCCTTCCCAACGATGCGTGGGTACGCCGGGGAAAGCGTTGCCTTGCAAATCATCGTTGTCAACGATGAACTTCTGAAATTCAAAATCGGAATAGGTGTAACTGACTTCACCGCGTAAGCCTTTCCATTCTGGCGAGGCTAGACGTGTTTCAACACCAATGCGACGTGATTTTCCGGTATTGCGGAAGAAGGCACGCCCTGGTGAGGTTGCTAGCTCGAAGGGCGTGATTTCATTGCGCGAGCTGATATGAAATACCGCTGCTTCATATTGAAGCCCTTGCGTGTCACCACGAAAACCGAATTCTTTACTCAGCGAAGTCTGTGCGTTCAAATTGGGGTTAAAGCCACCGATTCCAGACGGATTATTCAACAGTTCGGTGGTGGTCGGTGCTTCAAACACGGATGCCACATTGGTGTAAATTTGTTGTTGTTTGTTGAGATGGTACACCAAGCCCACCGTTCCGCTGCCTTGGGACAAAGTTTGCGAACCGGATTGATTACCATCGGTTTTAAACGCATCGCTCACTTGATAATGCATCCAATCCCAGCGCCCGCCCACGACGACATCAACATCTTCAATCACACGCCATTCATTACGAAAAAATGGGCCGACGCTTTGTACGCGCTCTAGTTGGTTTAACGTCAGTGCACCTCGGCTGCCATTATTGTTATTGAAGCGACGGCGGTCGTCGTTTTGCATGCCATAATCCACGCCGACGAGCAGACGGTTGGCTCGTTTAAATAGCATGTGGTTATTTTCAAACTGAATCGCCAACCCGCCGACCCAACGATCAAACTGCACTTGGCCGCCATTGGTAAAAGGTAGGCGGTTTTGAAAATCACGATGCAATAGATGCGCGGTGACGGTTAATTGCTGTGTGGCGGATGGTCTTATACGATAGCGCAGGCCAAGCTGCTCTTGGCTGACTTCCTCTCCGGCATTAAATAACACATTTCGCGGCGCGGCTTGACGGCGGTTTGAGCGTACCTGTGCGCTGGTTAGGCCACCAGAGTCTCTGGATTCAGGTGAATAAAATTTACGGAATAACACCATCAAGTCAGAGTTGGCACTGGTTTGGAAATTGAATTTACCTTGAGAAAAGAAATTCTGCATTTGGCTGTGATCACGCCAGCCCCTCTGTTGTAAATGGGAACCGAATAGACCGTAGTCAAAGTTTTTTTCGCGCCCACCGGCAAAGATCTCTGATTTGAAATAGCCGTATTGACCAAACACTTGTCGTGGCGTCAATACAAATTTCTCCTGGGGTGAGCTGCGTGTTGTGATGTTGATCAGGCCCCCCGATGCGTTGCCAAACAGAGAAGCCGAAGGCCCGCGAATAATTTCCATGCGTTCGATCAGCGATGGGTCGATGGTGTCTAGCTGTGTTTGCCCGTCTGGCAGTGTTTGCGGAATGCCATCGACTCGCACCTGAATGCCCCGCACACCAAACGGCGAACGTGCGCCAAAGCCACGAATAGAAATACGTAAATCTTGCGCAAAATTAGACGGATTCTGAAAAAATACACCGGGCGTGCCGCGAGCAAACTCGTCGATGGTTGCGCCGGGTTGAAAGTCTTGTTGTTTATCTCGTTCAATGATAGTGACGGCGTTAGGAATCTCACTGAGCTGCTTTTCACTGCGTGTGGCAGTGACGTTGATGGCATCCAAGACAACGGGGTTTTCTTTTTCTGATGCATAGGTCCAGGCAGTAGGGGTGGTGATCAAGATGACCCAGAACAGAATAAAATAGTTCATTGGCGTTGATTAAATTTAAGCCGACGTAGATAAAAAACTACCTGTGGTATGGTGAAACGCAATGGTCAGAAAGCTGGCGCCTATGCTATAGGATGAATGGTTGCGGCGACAATAGGCAACTTGTGCAAGGGCTTTAAAATGATGGGCATCCACTTTAATTATTTGATGAACATCGAGCGCTGCCTGCGAAGAGAAATTTAAGCCTGTGGGTGACAAATCTTCAAGTAGCACTTGTGTTGGATTTTCAGGCCAATATACATAGATATTCGCTTTTTCTGATTGCTGTATACGGGGGAGACTGCGTCTAGGGGTGCTGATAAAACTATCTGCTGGCGAAGACAATGGACTTGAACATTCCGTACAAGCATGATTTTGATCCATGAAACTCCCGCCGAAATAGGGTGTTTGACAAAACTGGCAGTAATGATCAATTATTGATTCGTACGCTTTATTCAAAGAAATTTCTTGTTGAATGTTGCGTTCATTTCCATGGGCTGTTGTCGAGACCATCATGGTATTGTTCTCATCCTTATCCTCGCCCAGTTGTTTTTCTATCTGTGTCGTGCATTTCAATTTTTCAACACTTGTTGTATGTGAGTATAGTTTTAGCAAAGTATCATATTGCATTCGACGTATTTGATCTCCAACGACGGTAAAGGCTTCTATTAATAATTGTAGTTTTTTACCAGTTAACTGCCTAGAAAGGACGCGATAACTTGCTTGAATTATTTCTAATTCGGCATCGTTTTGAATGTGTAATACCCGATAATAGTTTCGTTGGTTTTTTTTACCATAGGATGTTTCATGTTGTTTTGATGCGGTCACCTCCGAATTGAATTTGCCACCGGATGATAGGGTTTTTATATGGTATCGCTTGAGTAATTCAATATCGTATGCGGCGCGCAGTTCGGGGTTACGCAAAATGGTATAGGCTTGATTAATGATACGGGCATTACGTTCTTCTCCGCCCAGGTCAGGGTGTAGTCGCAATTTTTGCATCAATGAGCGATAGCTCTGTTGAATGACATCAAATGACGCGTCGGGTTGAACACGTAGAATGCGGTAAAAGTTTCGGCGGTTATCCATAAAGAATTATTTAGAAGTAAATAAAGTTGCTTGTTTTCAGCAGATTTCTTTAATATTATTTATGGTTTCATTTGTTTCTATAGGGAAGTCCTACATTAAAATGACGAGTTGCCGAGTAATTCTGAGTCAACTAGATAGGTGAGATCCAATGCTTTATGAGTTTTTTAAGGCTTTATAAATTTCGTCGAAGCTTTGTATTGTGTTCTCTGAAATTAAAGCCATTTCATCCATTGATAGCCCAAGAAATTTCAATACATCCTTATCTAAATCAGTACCTAACAATTCTCCGCTGCTCCCAAGTTGGTTGGAATGAATTATATAGTCTGCCAAGTTAACGATTGCGCTTTCTTCTTTATAAGTGGGTGCGTTCAAAGGTTGGTGATGAAATTCCGTGGTCTCTTGAATGAGTTTAGGAAGATTCCATTTCTCAATCATAGCGGCTCCCAATTGTGCATGATCGAAACCCAATAATTCTTGTTCGGTGTCAATGAGATTTTTTCCATATTCATTGCATTGAGTGAGAACTTCTTTTGATTTTTCTGGGTATTTTTTATAAATAACTAAAGACCCAATATCATGAATTATTCCTGCTATATATAACGACTCCCCTTTTTTTAGTCTTTTTATTTTGCATATTTCCTTGGCAGCAATGCCGCTTGCTATGCTATGCGACCAAAAAGACTCCATTGTGACGTAATTTTCAGGAATCTCTTTGAATTCAGACATTAGGGTAGATGCAAGAACCAGTGAGCCAATTGGTCTTAATCCAATGATGTTTAGGGAATGGGAAATTGTCGTCACTTTGGCTGGAAGTCCAAAATAAGGACTATTGACAAGTTTCAAGACTTTGGTGGTTAACCCAATATCCTTTGAAATAAAATTTGCGATATCGTCAATACCGGCTTCAGGGTCGTTGATTGCTTCTAGAATTTTGGAGACATAGAACGGCAACGCTGGAATATCATCGGGGCATTTAAGTAAATCTTCGATTGCTATTGTCATGAGATCCCTTTTTAACTAAAACGCTAAAGTTAATTTGGTTGTTTGTTTCTATTTAGCTTTTCATTCAAGCTAGAAATATTCTTTAAAAGTATTTTCGCCATTTTTTCAAGGGGCACCACCTTATGTTTGACGCCTGTATCAATAGCAGATTGTGGCATGTAACTTGCGATTGATGTCTTAGGGTCCTGTATCAGGATTGTTCCGCCACATTCAGATATC
>JAJFJH010000382.1 GCA_021774155.1 Nitrosomonas sp. | reverse complement strand
GTAGCCATATAACCAAACTTAATAGTGGTAAACCAAACAACATGTCTGTTCCGTTTTTTCGTTAGTGCGTATCTGTTATAAAAAGATGACTGACTACGCTTTTAGATGCCATTAATATCTATATTACTTTTGTTAATTACTAGGCTAGCTAATAGAGCCATACCGTCAATAAAACAAACACACCCACAATCATTGTAAATGCATAGTGATAGATGTAACCAGTTTGAAATCTTCGTACCAACATCGCTGTCCAACCCACAACACGTGCCGTGCCATTAACGAAGAACCCATCAATAATTTTTATGTCGCCTACTTTCCATAAGAAAGTACTTAATGCTCGTGTGCCGCCCGCGAACAACCATGAATAAAATTCATCAATATAATATTTGCGATCCAGAATGGTATAGATAGGGCCAAACATTTTCTTTATTTTTTCCGGCAGATCGGTTCGAGCTATATACAAGAACCACGCCGTAAATATGCCACCAACAGAGAGCCAAAATGGCGCTGTTGATAAAGCATGAATCATCATGCCAAATATACCCGTAAATTCAGCGCCTAATTTCTCAATAGCATCATGTTCTGGTAGAACATGGATAACGCCATCAAAATAGGATCCAAAAACAATCGGACCAATAAACCAACCTGCAGCTACCGTTGGTATCGCTAAGACAGCCAGCGGCAGTGTGACTACCCATGGCGACTCATGTAAATGCTCTTTGGTGTGTTTATCCATACGCGGCGCACCATGAAAAGTCATAAAGATGAGCCTGAAGGTATAAAGCGCTGTTACGAATACTGTTGCCAATACACAGAAATATGCGAATTCAACGCCTGGTATATTTGAAAACTGAACGGCTTCAATAATTGCATCTTTTGAGAAGAAGCCTGAAAAACCAGGGACGCCAGCACTTGCTAAAGCAGCGATAAACATCGTCCAATAGGTTAGGGGCATATATTTCTTAAGACCTCCCATTTTCTGCATATTTTGTTCGTGATGCATAGCAATGATGACCGAACCAGCGCCTAAGAAAAGCACCGCCTTAAAAAAGGCATGCGTCATTAGATGGAAAATGGCAGCTGAATATGCAGATGCGCCTAGAGCGACTGTCATATAACCTAATTGAGACAACGTAGAATACGCAACAACACGTTTAATATCAGTTTGCACAACAGCAACAAATGCCATGAATAGTGTCGTGATACCACCAATGATAATTATAAATGATAGCGCAGCTTCGGATAATTCAAACAGTGGTGACATACGCGCCACCATAAAGATCCCCGCTGTAACCATTGTTGCCGCATGGATCAAGGCTGAAATGGGTGTCGGTCCTTCCATTGAATCTGGCAGCCAAACATGCAACGGGAATTGTGCGGATTTTCCCATGGCACCAATAAACAGTAATATACAAATCACTGTTAGAAGCATCCATTCCATACCCGGAATCAACTCGACGGTCGTATTGGCTTCACTTGGTGCCTGTGCAAAAACGGTCGCATAATCTAAGGAACCAAAATACATTAGCACCATAGCGATGCCGAGTAAGAACCCAAAATCACCAACGCGATTAACTAAAAAAGCCTTCATGTTGGCATAGGTTGCCGTAGGTCGTTTGTACCAAAAACCAATCAACAAATAGGATACTAAACCAACAGCTTCCCAACCAAAAAACAATTGCAGGAAGTTGTTCGACATCACCAGCATCATCATTGAGAAAGTGAACAACGAAATATAGCTAAAGAAACGTTGATAGCCCGGATCTTCTCGCATATAACCAATGGTATAAACATGTACCATTAATGAAACGAGGCTAACGACCACCATCATGGTTGCTGATAGCTGGTCGATTAAGAAACCAATTTCGAAGCTAGTGTCACCAGTAACAAGCCACGTATAAACTGTTCCGTTATATGTATTGCCATCCAACACATCCATAAAGATGATGATTGATGCAATTAATGAGGTAAACACCAATGAGATAGTAATGCGGTGACTCCAGTCACGTCCTATGTAGTGACCAAACAGTCCTGCGATGAGCGCTCCCAAAAGTGGTGCCAGTGGAACGAGTAAATAAAGTGTTTGCATTTCGGTTTTTAGTTATATATCAGTTACTGCTATTTAGTCTCTTTTTACAAGCAATGTACTAACCTTTTAGCTTATCGAGGTCGTCAACGTTAATCGTTCTTTGATTACGGAATAACACGACCAGTATGGCTAAGCCAATTGCCGACTCTGCAGCCGCGACAGTCAAAATAAAGAATACAAATATTTGTCCATGAATATCCTGCAAATAGTGCGAGAATGCGACAAAATTCATATTCACTGCTAGCAACATCAATTCAATGGCCATCAAGATGATGATGACATTCTTTCTATTAAGAAAAATGCCAACCACACCTATGGCGAATAAAATTGCACCTAGAACCAGATAATGGGATAACGATACCAAGTTAACTACCCCTCATTTAAATCATCTATCATGTAAATTTAATAAAATTTATTCTTTTTTCTCTGTAGGCATAGATACAATGCGGATTCTATCCTCAGATCTTACTGCAACTTGCTTAGAAGGATCCTGCAATCGTTTATCAGTACGTTGACGTAAAGTCAATGCAATCGCACTAACCATCGCGACCAACAGCAGCACAGCAGCAAGCTCGAATGCGTATACATACTCTGTGTAAATCAGTCGACCTAACTCTTTAGTATTACTATAGTCTGCCGCTTGAGCAGGTGGTGGGGGCATTTGATCAAGACTAAATTGACCATTCATAAGCACCATTGTTATTTCAGCGACCAGCACTAAAGCCAGTAATGCGCCAAATGGAAACCACTTCCAAAAACCTTCTCTCAGTCGATCAAGGTTTATATCTAACATCATGACAACGAAAAGGAACAGAACCATCACTGCGCCGACATAGACAAGAACCAGCGTTATCGCAAGAAACTCAGCTTCGAGAAGCAGCCACAACCCAGCACAAGTTACAAAAGACAGCACTAATAACAATGCGGAATATACCGGGTTACGGGATGTAATAACACCCAACGCTGATACAATTAGCACGGTAGCGAAAAAATAAAATACTATGTCTTGAAATATCATTTCTATTTAACAATCCAGTTCAGCGATATTTTGCATCTTCTTGTCTGTCTTTAGCGATCTGCTCTTCATACTTATCACCAACTGCTAACAACATTTCTTTAGTGTAAAGCAAATCACCTCTTTTCTCGCCATGGTACTCAAGTATGCGAGTTTCAACGATGGAATCAACTGGACAAGACTCTTCACAAAACCCACAAAAAATGCATTTTGCTAAGTCAATGTCATAACGCGTTGTACGGCGTGTTCCATCATCTCGTAATTCAGAATCAATCGTTATTGCCAGTGCGGGACAAACGGCCTCGCACAACTTGCAAGCAATACATCTTTCTTCCCCATTCGGGTATCGACGCAATGCATGCAATCCACGAAAACGTGGTGATTGCGGTGTTTTCTCTTCGGGGTAATGAACAGTAATTTTTGGTTTAAATAGATACCGCCCTGTTACCATCAGGCCCTTCAATAATTCAATTAATAGGAAGGTTTTAAAAAAACTCTTAATACGATTCATAACTGTTCTCCACTCATTAGAACCAGATATTTAGCGGAAATAGTTCGAGCGTTGATTCTGGAAGCTGCATAATGCCACCCAGAACAAAAATCCAAACTAACGTAATTGGTATAAATACTTTCCAACCTAGGCGCATAATCTGATCATAGCGGTAACGTGGGAATGTTGCACGAAACCACAGAAAACAAAATAATACAAAGGCAATCTTCATCAACAGCCAGACAAATCCGGGGATCATGTTGAACAATTCAATATTCAGAGGAGGCAGCCATCCGCCCAAGAACATCAGGCTTGTCAGTGTCGCAATGAGAATCATATTCGCATATTCGGCTAAAAAGAATACTGTAAACGCCATGCCTGAATAGTCAACATGAAAACCTGCGACAATTTCAGATTCCCCTTCTGCTACGTCAAACGGTGCGCGATTTGTTTCAGCGACACCAGAAATGACATAAACCAAAAACATTGGAAACAAAGGAATCAGATACCAGTTCAGCATACTATCTCCTTGTTGACCATTAACAATATCACCCAAGTTTAAACTCTGTGACATCATTAAGACGCATACCAATGCAAATCCCATCGCTAATTCGTATGATACAACTTGTGCCGCTGAACGCATCGCGCCTAAAAAAGCATATTTAGAATTAGACGCCCAACCGGCCAGTATAACACCGTAAACACCAAGAGATGTCATCGCTAGAATATAAAGCAAACCTGCATTAATATCAGCTAATACCATTTCCGCAGAAAAAGGAACAACAGCCCATGCTGCTAAAGCCGGCGCGATTGTAATAATAGGTGCTAGTATGAATAAAAACTTGTTTGCGCCTGTTGGAATGACGATTTCTTTCATCATTGCCTTAACCGCATCAGCAATGGGCTGCCCCCACCCACGCAGCCATGATATGCCAAAAAACGTTACGCGATTCGGACCTACACGTATCTGCATTGCAGCAATAATCTTCCGCTCAGCATAAGTCAGATAAGCCACACCAATTAATAGAGGCATAACGATAGCAAAAATAAGCGTTACATTTTTTGCTACAACAAATAACATTGCCCCCCATTCAGTGCCAAATATTTGCTCGAATAGCTGTTGAATATACTCCATTAAGAATTCCCAATTCTTGCCATTACAGTTTCTCTATTAAAATCTCACCAAACATTGATCCAAGCTCAGATGTTTTAGCGTGTGCGCTAACAAGACGCACGCAATCAGCCGGTAATTTTTCATCACTAGCTGCAAGCAGGCGTATTTCGCCGTCATTTTGTTTAATTTTTACTTCGTCACCGGGCCTTATGGACAACTTTTGAAGCAGATCTGGCGACATCCATGCGCACGGTGAAGCTGCATCATTCGTTTGCTGAAGCGACTCAGCTCGTCGTACAATTGGATCCGCTTGATAAATAGGAACTTCACCAATTCGCTCAATTGTGCCATTGCTCTTGGAAGCCACAGTAATAGACGTTAACGCTCTTTTGTTATTAAGCTGTGCTGATACATCGTTTAAATCTGGAATCACCTCAGCACGCACTTGCTCTGATGTTTCATAATCAAATCCATCCAGCGCCAATAAATTACCTAATACTCTTATTACTTTCCATGCGGGCCGCGTCTCTCCTAGCGGAGACACAACGCCATTAAATGTTTGAACACGCCCTTCGGTATTGACAAAAGTCCCAGAAGTCTCTGTAAATGGAGCAATTGGAAGTAACACATCCGCGTATTCAGTTGCTTTACCCTTAAATGAGCTTAATGCAACCACAAAATCAGCTTCGTCTAGGGACCTTAAAGCTTGCTGAGCATTATGCACATCATGCTCAGGCTCCACGTTCATTAAGACATATCCTTGACATAACATGGCAGGCTGACTCGTATTTGTTGCAAGCATTTGTGATGCATCAAACCCTGCTATACAATGATCATTAGCTTTGGAAGAATTAGGTATAGCACCTGCTAAATAAGCGCCAACACTATTTGCAGCTTCACCCAAAACACCAAATTTCGCACCCAATACATCAGCAATAAAATTAACTAATTGGTGTAGTTCAGAATATTGTGGATGATGTTGCGCTAGGTTTCCTAGATAGATTGCCGTTTTCTCGCCTTCAAGAAGGCTAGTTGCAATACTTTTCGCAGTATCACTCACTGCGACTGCTTCAATAATGTCTTTAGCGCCGCTCGGCACCGCTGCTCTTTTAGCATCAATAACTACTTTTAAGACTTCAGCTAAAGTAGAGACCATAGCACTTGGCGAAACTATCGCCTCATTTGCTACATTCATCAGCAGATCATCACCAATAGGATTGATCAGATTGAGCTGCAAACCTTTTTTTACCGCTTGACGCATTCGCTGAGCTATCAACGGATGATCTTTGCGCAGCGTGCTTCCAACGATTAACACAGCATTTAATGATGAAATATCTGCAATACTGGTCCCTAACCATGGAATGCCACATTCACTTTTGTCGAGTCTAAAGTCTGACTGGCGAAGTCGATGATCGATGTTCCCGCTACCGAATCCACGCATCAATTTTTGTAACAAGTAAAGCTCTTCAACTGTACTATGTGGAGATGCTAAAGCACCAATTCCATTCGCACCATTTTTTTCTTTAATTGCTTTTAAATTAGTCGCTACAAATTGCAAGGCGTCTTGCCAATTGATTTGTTTCCATTGACCGTCACACTTGATCATTGGTTTAGTCAATCTATCCTCGGAATTCAGTCCTTCATATGCAAATCTATCTTTATCAGACAACCAGCATTCGTTAATAGACTCATCTTCACGTGGTAAAACACGCATGACACGATTATGCATCACCTGGACAACCAAATTAGAGCCTAATCCACAATGCGGACTGATAGACTTTCTACGTGACAATTCCCATGTACGTGCAGAATAACGAAATGGTTTACTAACCAAGGCGCCAACCGGACATAAATCAATCACATTGCCTGACAATTCAGAATCAACGGTCTTTCCTACAAACGCTTGTATCTCAGCATGCTCACCTCGACCCGTCATCCCTAATTCCATAATGCCGGCAATCTCTTGACCAAATCTCACACAACGCGTGCAATGAATACAACGTGTCATATCGGTAGAAATCAGTGGGCCTAAGTTTTTGTTAGCTACTGTACGTTTTGTTTCTGTATAGCGTGACTGACCAGCGCCGTACCCAACAGCCAAGTCTTGTAGCTGGCATTCGCCACCTTGATCACAGATAGGACAATCTAACGGGTGGTTAATCAACAAAAACTCCATCACCCCTTTTTGCGCTGTAATCGCTTGCTCACTGGTGGTCGTGACCTTCATCCCTTCCATAACTGGCGTAGCGCATGCAGGTAAAGGCTTAGGCGCCTTTTCTACCTGCACCAAACACATGCGGCAATTAGCGGCAATAGATAATTTTTTGTGGTAGCAAAAGTGTGGAATATAAATCCCTAATTCTTTCGCCCCATCCATAACGGTACCGCCTTTGGGTACAGATACTTGCTTACCGTCGATTTCAATATTGATCATCAGCTAAACTTCTTAGATTAATCACGAAAAGATATGATTGTTTCGTTTGATTTGGCTCAAGGAGTTACAATCTAAACCATACATTTTTTATGTTCTATATGATAGACGAACTCATCTCTAAAGTGCTCTATCATCGCGCGAACCGGCATTGCTGCAGCATCCCCTAGCGCACATATTGTACGTCCTTGTATGTTATCAGCGATATTATCCAAAAGATCAAGGTCTTCCATTTTACCCTTGCCATGCTCGATTCGATTGATAATGCGATAAAGCCATCCCGTACCTTCACGGCAAGGAGTGCATTGTCCACAGGACTCTTCAAAATAAAAATAGGAGAGTCGCTCTAGTGCCCTTACCATGCAT
>JAJFJH010000381.1 GCA_021774155.1 Nitrosomonas sp. | reverse complement strand
AAGATGTCGTTAATATATTACGTCATGAAATCAATCTTCTAAAAGTCAATAAACATATGGGTTGCTGGTCGGAATTTAATGTACTGGTGCAATATTGGGGCTAGATCATATTCATTAAGTTTAGTGGGAAGACGACCGAAGGTTTCGCGGTGATTGCTGTCTTTAATTCCCCAAACGTTATTAGTGGGAGAGCCGAATGCCAACCTTGTTTGAACCAACTATTTCACATGCTTGTACAACGATTTAGAGACAAAAGCGAGTTCTGTTATCAATAGATTCTCTATACTCGTCAACACGTTTGTTGGTTTTATCTAGGGTAAGTTGATCTATCAGAAAACCACTAGGAGCATGAATTTGAATGCCATCAAATCCGGCCGAAATAGATCTTTTTATTATTGTTCCCTGTAATATCGCTCGTATGGGCTTTTTTAGGGTCGACTAGCTAACTTGGCAGTACCCTTTTATAGGCTTGTTTCATAATGCTGAACGTTATTTCTTTTTCTAACTCCGTTGCTTTTTCCGTAGGACAGAAAATAATAATTGTGATGATATGCTTTGCATATTCGTTTGTTCTGACTGTTACTCGTGGCTCTGGGCCAGGAAAATCCACACCGGTATGTTTCTCTATGTAAGTATTATATCGCTTGGCGACTTCATGGAATTCGGAGGAAAATGTACTAATGTCGGCAATAATCCGGTCACATAGGTCGGATACATTTGCGTATGGTTCAATAACAATATCAAATCTATGGAATACATAACGTTTGGTGAAGTTTAAATTTTTTACGGGCTCTGATAAAAACAGACTGTTAGGAACCAGAATTGTCTTGCCTGTAAATGCATAATTGTTTGGTATCTTATCGAGTTCTTGTAAAGTTGTAGAAAATATATTGTAGTCAACAACCTCACCCCTATGAGGGCCGACCTCAATCCAATCATTGATAGAAAATGCACCAGACCCAGCACGCATTAATGCGCCACTGAAACACAAAATAAGCTCTTTTGTTGCGATCACTAATGCTAGAGCCACTGCGGCAATCGAAAAAGCGAAATTACTGAATTCCGACCACCAAATACCAAATAACCCAAGAAAGATGATTGACCAAGTAAGGTTTTTTATTCGAGTTATCCACTGTCTTTGCCCCTCAGACAAAATGTCACTATTGCGTTTGATAAGATAGATAAAGAGAATTCGAGCAAACAGCAACAATACAATTAACACGCAACTTTGTAATTGTTTGTTGTCTAGCAAAATAATTAATAGTTCAAAATTCGTCATAGTCATGTTTTAAAGTAATACATAAAGTAGCTGCTCTTGAGGTGTAAGAGGTTGCATCATGCCTAAGCAGAAAGCCAGCCACCTATTACGTGCAGAATATTTTTCGTCCTGAGGCATGCTAATTAACAAAAGGTAAACCACCGGCTTTGCCGATGGACTATAGCAGTTCGACAACTCCGGGATTCGCCGGAAGTCTCACTTATCTGTGAGCCGCCTAAAGATTAATAGATGAGGAAACTGATCTACTGCGAAACTGGGATAAGCGGTTCATATTAACCCGATTTTTCGTTGCATAGAATGACTATTCGTCTAAAAATTCGAGCAATCTGCCCTCGCTGGCCCACTTTTCTCTCTACTGCTGGAGGAAGTGAGTCTGTGCATTCGGCTTATGTTTGATTGCTCCTAATGGTACCCTTGATAGACGGTCAATATTACATTCTCTTTTTCAGAAATAACGAAAGTTTTTCATGTGCTCGGAATATTTCTCTGGGCGTTGTTTCTTCAGTAAGGATTTTTATGAGTAAAACAAAGAAGCAGCTCAAGAACCACCAGCTGTACTATTTTGCATCTTGCCCTTTTTGCATCAGAGTCCGACTTGCACTCTGGTGGATGGGGTTTGAGTTACAACAAAAAGATATTATTTCTTCTGCTAAAAATAAAAATGAGTTACTGGCTGGCGGCGGGAAAACGCAAGTGCCTTGTTTGCGCATCGAACATGAAGAAGATGGTGTGCAGTGGTTGTATGAGTCTGAAGATATCATTCGTTATTTAAAGCAACAATCCGTTCGTTGGCACTTAACGGGGTAAGATTCATTGGTTGGCGTTTCATTTTGAGCAGGCCTGCTTTACGTGTATAGGGATTGTGTTGGCGTGTTTGAACTGATACATTTTGGTGGAAATCCCCCTAGTTTCATTAATAACTAATGATGGCTATATAAGATGATTAATATGGCGGTACAGTTGCTTGCTGGGCAATTAAATCAATATTTGAGAAGGATTTACGATCTCAATGAAGATGTTGTGGTGATTTCAAACTTGGTTGATTTAGATGGTAGTGTTGCGCCCAGTGTAAACAACAAAATGGTTGTTTTCGTGACCAATATTGAGAAAGATTCGATGCCATTTCGGCAAGTGATTCCTGATCAAGTAGATGGACGACGAGTGCCTGCGAGTAGACCGCCTATTTATCTGAATTTGCAGGTCATGATGGCGGCGAATTTTAATGGTAATAATTACCCGGAAGCGTTGAAATTTATATCCAGCGCCATTATATTTTTTCAGCGTCATTCATTGTTCAATCACCAAATTACCCCAGAACTTGATGAGCGAATTGAGAAGCTTATTTTAGAGGTGGAGAACTTAACAATACAAGATATGAGTAATTTGTGGGGTACTTTGGGCGGGAAATATCTTCCTTCTGTTTTATATAAAGTGAGAGTTGTTGCATTCGATACGGAGGAAGTTGTCGATCAGATTCCTATCGTGAGAAATCCATTGTCATCAATGAAGGGGTGATTTTATTGTCACGTTCCATTGGTTTAGAGCCTTCATTTTAATGGTGTGGCGGAAGATTATTTCCTTTTGAGAATATGGCTTTCGCATTTCAACAAAAATATGATTTCAAGGGTGTTGCGTATGACCAAGAAGTATGAGAATTTTAAAAAAAATGTGTCCGAATCCAAAGAAACACTGACCGAGCTACAGTATCACGTCACGCAAAAAACGGGGACTGAGCCGCCATTCCAGAATGCGTTTTGGGATCATAAAGCTGAAGGCATTTATGTGGATATCGTTTCTGGCGAACCATTGTTTGCTTCCATACATAAATTTGATTCGGGCACGGGTTGGCCGAGTTTTTATCAGGCGATTGATGAAGACTGCATCACGTTAAAAAAGGATTTTGAGTTATTAATGCCCAGAGTTGAAGCGCGTAGTCGTCATGGAGATAGTCATTTGGGGCATTTATTTGAAGATGGGCCACCACCTACTGGGTTACGGTATTGCATTAATTCCGCATCTTTAAAATTTGTCGGGAAAGAAGATTTGCGTACGATGGGTTATGAGGCATACGAGTATTTGTTTGATGAGCCAACTGCATGACGGCCAAAGAAATGCCGGAAAACAAAACGCCTCTTGATTACCCATTGCCATCGTTTTTACATGCCGTGATTTGTATTATGGGCGTGTTTTTAATGATTTCGTTGGGTATGTTCGTGTATGAAATCAGCTTGCACGCGATTATTTTTCTCGCGTTAATGTGGGTGGGTGTGCAGGCGGGGATCTTGGGTTACGCTTTTGCCGACATTCGCAATATGATGAATAGCGGGATCATTAAGGCATTGCCTGCCATTTATATTTTCTTGTTGATCGGCATGGTGATTGCGAGTTTTATGCAAAGTGGCACCATTTCGAGCCTGCTCTATTATGGAATTGATTTATTAAGCCCAGCGATATTTCTATCGGCTGGGTTGGTGTTGTGTAGTTTTATGTCGGTTGCCACGGGGACTTCCTGGGGTACAGTAGGAACTGTGGGTGTTGTGCTGATCGGTATTGGCGATACCATAGGTATTCCGTTGCCGATTGTGGCGTGCATGATCATTTCAGGTGCGACATTTGGCGATAAGTTGTCGCCCATATCGGATACTACCAATCTGGCCGCCTTGAGTGCGGACACGAATCTTTGTCGACATATTTATGCCATGCTCTACACGACCGTGCCGACTTTTATTATTGTCTTAGTGATTCTGAGTGTTTTGGGTATGCAGTACGCTGATAATGCGTTGCCGACAGCAGATATTCATAATATTCAAGCGGCTTTGATGGGTGCTTATGAGCTAAACCTCTGGGTGACTTTGTTGCCACTGTTGCTGATGTTTGGCATGAGTATGAAACGTTATTCGCCGGGAAACACCGGGATTGAGAGTATCGATGCGTTGCTAGGACGTGGCGGTCTTTACAGTATGGCCTGGACGCTGTTGCTGTCGATTATGACATTGGCACTCGGCGGCATTATGCATCACGCGGGGTTTTTGCGGGTACTGTTGATGCATATATTGCTCATATAAAACGTGTCAGCACATTGATCGCTACCACCATTGCTTCTGGGCTAGGTGTCGGGCCGTTGCAGCAAAATAAGTATCAATAATTTTATGGAAAATACTGTAGCGTAATGTTTTTTTGTTACATTGACGCTTAGTCGGGAGGGTGTTATATTTTTTTCATAAAAAGACGGAATGCCGTCCTATAATAGCTTTTAATTATAAAAATTATAAAATTACGTTAAGGAGAGGAAAAATGGCTTTATCAAATCAGGTGTTCATCAGTTTTGCATTGAAAGATGTCGCGTTGAGAGACGCACTGGAAGAGCAGATAGGTAAAATAAATGCAGAAATGAAATGCGTTGATATGCCAATGAAAAAATCATGGGAAAGCGCCTGGAAAGCAGAGACTATGGAAACAGTTAGAGGTTGTAATGGTGTCATAGCAATTATTTCAGAGAGTATTGTTAGGGCGGACGGCCAAGTGTGGGAATTACGCTGTGCTTATGATTCTGGCTTGCCTGTATTATTGATTTTTGCCAAAGAAGCAGAGGACATGCGTGCAAAAGATATGCCCGAGTTGATCAGAGAAAAAGATATTGCTAAATGGGACGAAATGGTTATCTCGATGTTTCTGAATAAGTTGTAAAATTTTGCAAAATAGAAAATAAATTATCGGAGCAGCTGCTGTGATTTAAAGGCTGTTTCGTTCTTATCTATACAACGCTGAGTCAATTCGATTCCTTGGGTTTGAATTTATGATGCCCGCGATTCGGTAAACCGACCGCTTATATACCCCCCAATTACTTTATAACCATCTCATAGGTAGGTTAGAGTGATGATCACTCGACTTCTTTCACGTACATTTATTAAATCTGAAGTTTCTTCGTTTCGATCCTTCCGAAAGAATTTAGCCAAAGTAGATTATAAAGTCATATCAATCTGCGTGATTGTCGCTTTATCTGTGACTTGTGAGCGTTATTTCGGTGATTACAGGTTTCTTGGTTTGATGCTTCGAGACCTCGAATTACTGCAACTTTCACAAGCATACGATGCCGTCATGCTCACGCATGTCGACGCTAAATTGCATCGCTTGCTCTATTGGGCAGTAAACGTTATTTTCTTTTTCTTTGTCGTTCCGTGTGTTTTTATTTTATTCGTTCTTAAAGAAAAATTAACAGATTATGGGTTTGGCTTTAGCGGGGCTTTAAAGGATTATCAGCTGGTTATCTTGATGTTGGCGATCATGTTTCCTGTGGTTATCTATTTCTCAGGTAAGCAAGGTTTTCTCTCGGCTTACCCGTTCTATAAGCTAGCTGAGGGCGAAAGCCTTTATCCAAATTTCGTCATTTGGGAGTCATTTTATTTACTTCAATTTGTCGCGCTTGAATTTTTCTTCCGAGGGTTTATCCTGCATGGGACCAAGGAGCGATTTGGATTTTATGCCATATTTGTCATGATGATTCCTTATTGCATGGCTCATTTCGATAAACCAATGATGGAAACTTTAGCTGCCATCATTGCCGGAATTATTTTAGGTATCATGAGTTTAAGGAGTAAAAGCATATGGATGGGTGTTTTCATGCATTGCTGTGTCGCGTTGACAATGGATCTGTGTGCTTTGTACCGAAAAGGGATGTTGTGAATCAATGACGTGATTGGAGTGAATTTTCCGGTATAAATACTTTAATGGCAATTGTGAGCTTCCCTAAAAATAACGGATACTTTAAATTAGCAGCATTATTGAAAAAAGAGCACCTAAATGGAAAAAAAGTCATGTATCTATGTGTAACTGGGACTAAATAATTGATAAATAAATAGATTTTACCCTTTCATTATTTCGAAAACCCAGCAAAATCGTTATAGCAATTTATTTACTCAGTCCGGCCTGAATGCGAGTCTTCCACTTCCCATAAGGAAAATCGCCAAACCACATAATAAGAAAAATCCTTGTAACTCAAGCGCCCATCCACCGGAATCTCCCAGGCTTAAGAGTTCATTGCTATGCACCAAAACAATGGCAAAGACCATATTGCCCGCTATTAAGAGCCCACCAAAACGAGTAAAAATACCAAAAATGATTAATAGCGGAGCAATCACCTCTCCCAAAAATACACCGTAAGCCATATAAGGGCTAAGACTCAGTGCTGCAAGTTGTCCCTTGATAAACTCTAGTGAACCGGGATTAAGAATTTTTGCAATGCCATGAAAAAGCATAAAAATACCCAACGTTAATCTTAGCAGTAGTTTGCCCAACGCGTCGCCATTGCTAAAGTCTATGCTTTTGGATGTAGCATTCATCATTCTTCCTTGCATGGATTGATAATATGTTCTTACTGCGGGTTTTAAATTGAATTATCAGGTGGAATAAAAGAGGTATTTATTATAAAGGTTGGGTAACCCTTATGTCATCACTGACAATAATTTTTTATAAAAGGAGGGTACAAATTGTACGCTGTTACCGGCAATAACAAATTAAAGTGCTATCCAAGGAATTGTTCATTCATCTTGGTTGCACGGCAAAGTAGGTTTTGAGTAACCGGATGCTGTAAGTTTTGCAAAGGCAAAATTATAGGCCGCAACGCAAGTGCAACCGTATTAGCCTCGTTAATTTACCCAAGAATATTAATCCTTTCCTCTAACCCACCAGCTTTAGCTGATGGTTGTTTAGTACAATGAGGTTACTATGCTCAAGCTTTCTGTTGCACCTGGTTTAGTTCGGCTGCAGAGGGGGTCACTGCCGATGCAATAACTCCCAAGCCAAAAACTACCGCAAGAGTACAAACTGATAAAATTACAAAAGATTTAGTTGGACTCATAATAGCCACTCCTTGAATTGAAATTTGACAAGTGAGGGAGTTTAACTAAGCCAACACTCAATGCATATTAGGGATACTATTATTTTTTACTAAGGGAAACTATTAGGTGTTCTTCATTTCGCACATCAAAAGGTTAAGCATAAGGATGGGTGTGGCCCATCAAAACTGAATAAAACAGAAATTTAAA
>JAJFJH010000039.1 GCA_021774155.1 Nitrosomonas sp. | reverse complement strand
GGAAAAGGAAAAAGCAAAGGAAAGAGAAAAAGCAAAGGAAAGAGAAAAAGCCAAAGCTGAGCAACTTCGGCGTGAAGAAACTCAGCGGCAACGTGAACGAGAAGCAAAGGAAAAACGTGAAGCGCAGGAGGCTGCAGCGCGTGCGCAACAAATGAGTGAAGTGGCGAAATATAAGGCTATGATACTTGCCAAGATTAGGAGTCGCATTATTATGCCGCCGGATTTGCCGGGCAATCCGAATGTTGAGTATCTCGTTACTTTACTGCCTGGTGGGGATATATTAGACGTTAAGTTGAGAAAAAGTAGTGGGTTTGCGGTTTATGATGGCGCAGTAGAGCGCGCTATTTTCTTGTCAAAACCGCTACCATTGCCACCAGATCCGGCATTATTTAGTCAATTCAGAAACTTGAGTGTCACCGTTCATTATCATGAATGATTGTTATAATCAGCGGGAAAAAATTATAAATTCCAAAGAGTGATTACTATGTCGTGCTATATAAACCGTTTGCTTCGTGGATTATTTGTTTTTTTATTATGCTTGGCGAGTACATCGCTCTATGCTGCCTTAGATATTCAAATTTTTGGTGGCGGGACGACGCAGATTCCCATTGCCATTGTTCCTTTTGAAGAAGAAGCAAGGCTTCAACAAAGTGTCACTTCAGTCGTTGCGGCTGATCTTCAACGTAGCGGGTTATTTAAATTGGTCGACGCGAAGAGCCAGGCGTTATATAAACCGGGACAAATAGATTATACGGACTGGGCTGTTCGTGGTGCGAATGCCTTGGTTATCGGCCAGACTTTAATCTTGCCCAATGGGCAGGTTGAAATTCGTTTTTATTTAATGGATGTGGCAAAAAAGGTGCAATTAACCAGTTTAATTACGACCGTTCCGATGACGCAGTTGCGAGCTGCCGCACATCATATTGCCGATGTTATTTATGAAACGTTAACGGGTGATGTCGGGGTATTTAGAACGCGTATTGCCTACGTACTCAAGCAACAAAATAAATATGCATTGCAAATCGCAGATGCAGATGGGTTCAATGCCCAATCCGTGATCGAATATAGTGAGCCGATTATTTCACCTGCATGGTCACCCGATGGCAGTGCGCTTGCTTATGTGTCATTTGAAAATAAAAAACCCATTATCTATGTGCAAATATTAGCAACGGGTGAGCGTCGTGTTGTTGCTGATTTTAGAGGGAGTAACAGCGCGCCAACTTGGTCTCCGGATGGAAAAAGATTGGCTGTGGTGCTGACTAAAGACGGTAGTTCACAGATCTTTGTGATTAATGTGGATGGCAGTGGAGTGCAACGGATTAGCAGAAGTTCTGGAATTGATACGGAACCTAATTTTTCTTCCGATGGGCAGTTCATTATTTTTACTTCTGATCGTGGAGGAAGTCCGCAAATATACCGCACAGCAATTTCAGGCCCAAAATCGGGTGTGGTCGAGCGCCTGACCTTTGAAGGAAATTACAATGTCAGCCCGCAATTGAGTACAGACGGAAAGCAGTTTACTTTTATCCACCGCAACAACAATCGATTTAATGTGGCGATACAGAATATCGCAACGGGTCAGATGCAGTTGCTGACCAACTCACAGTTTGACGAGTCTCCTAGTTTTGCGCCAAATGATAAAATCATCTTGTATGCTACGGAAGTGAGGGGGCGTGGTATATTGTCGGCGGTCACAAGTGATGGTCAAACAAGGCAAGAGCTATCTTTGCAGGGTGGTGACATTAGAGAACCAGCATGGGGACCCTTAAGAAGTCGTTAATGAATTAAACGATTTTTCTTGAGCAGGGTTGGGTTAAGTTGTTTTTATTTTTTACTTTTTGAAGGAAAAGACATGAAAAGAGTATTAGGTGTACTAGTAATTTGTATGCTGTCAGCATGTGCCAGTCAAACCACTAAGCCTTCAGCCGATGTGGAGGATCGTGCAATTGGTGGAAGTGGTGGTGCAGATGGTAATGCACTCAATGGCGGCAGCCCAACGTTCCATCCACTGCAAGACCCAAATAATATTTTGTCAAAACGTACTGTGTTCTTTGATTATGATAGCTATACTGTGAAAAGCGAATTTCGTCCATTAGTGTTAGCTCATGCTAAGTATTTACGAGACAATGGAAATGCCAGTGTGTTAGTACAAGGACATACGGATGAGCGTGGCAGCCGAGAATATAATTTAGCATTGGGCCAACGTCGTGCAGACAGTGTTAAAAATATTTTGCTTTTATCCGGGGCGCGTGATGCACAAGTCGAGTCTGTTAGTTTAGGCGAAGAAAAGCCGCAGGCCATGGGTCATGATGAGTCTTCATTGGCGCAGAATCGTCGCGCAAACATCGTTTATCGGGGAGAGTAATATGTTGATGCGCGTTTCTATTTTTTTATTTCTCTTTGTTTGCAATGTCAGCCTTAGTTATGCTGGTTTGTTCGGTGATAGTAAAGCACGAGAGGATATTGCGACGGTAAAAACACAGGTGGAAGGAATAGAGGCGCGTGTTGAGCAGATGGAAGCAGCGCTTAAGAGCCAAGCGTTGCTGGAACTTTATACGCAAGTTGAAGCATTGGGGCTTGAATTAGGCGAGCTTCGAGGTCAAATAGAATTACTTAATAATCAGAATGAGTTGTTGCAAAAGCGTCAAAGAGATTTTTATATTGATTTAGATAGTCGATTGCGACAAATTGAGGATCCCAATGCACCGCAGGCTATAGCACCTTCAGATTTGCCAACTGATCCAGAAACATTATCATTAGATTCTGCACCTACCGAGCCGTCACCGATTACTCACACTGAACCAGCAACGCCGATAGAGAGAGGCGCATATGATGAGGCTTATCATATGTTTGCAAACGGTGATTATAACGGTGCTATCTCACAATTTGAAACATTCTTGGCGAGTTTCCCGACTTCATCTCTTGCGCCGGCTGCCGCCTATTGGGTGGGTAATGCACACTATGCGGTACGTGACTTTCAGCAAGCGATTGATACGCAGAATAAACTGGTTAGTACCTATCCAGAGAGCAGTAAAGTGCCCGATGCATTGCTTAATATTGCTAGTAGCCAGATCGAAATGGCCAACAGGGCGGCGGCTAAAGCTACACTAGAAGATTTAGTTGCAAAATACCCATTCAGTGATGCAGCAGAAAAAGCAAAGCATCGTTTGGCAAGTTTATAAATAATAAGAGATGGCCATTTCGTTTGTTTAACCAAATAGTCATTTAGTTGTGCAAGATATTGATGTAAAAACTTTGCGTATCAGCGAGATTTTCTTTTCGCTACAAGGCGAATCGAGCCGTGTTGGTTTGCCGACAGTATTTATCCGCCTGACAGGTTGTCCTTTACGCTGTGGTTATTGCGATACAGCCTATGCTTTTACTGGCGGCCAGAATATGTCGATTTCCGTCGTCATCAACAAAGTGGCAGATTATAAACCGCGCTATGTTACCGTTACGGGTGGAGAGCCGCTTGCCCAGAAAACATGCTTGCCTCTTCTTGTCGCACTATGTGATGCGGGCTATTCGGTGTCGCTAGAAACGAGTGGTGCATTGGATGTGTCTCACGTTGATTCACGCGTTAGCAAAGTGATGGATCTTAAAACGCCTGGTTCTGGAGAAATGGAAAAGAACCTTTGGACGAATCTTGATTATTTAACACCGCAAGATGAACTAAAGTTTGTGCTCTGTGATGAAAAAGATTATCAATGGGCTGCTGAAGCAATTAAATTGCATGATTTAAGTCAAAAGTGTCCTATTTTATTCTCACCTGTACATGGCGAACTTGATCCTGCCTTATTGGCAGCATGGATCCTGCGCGACCATTTACCTGTCCGGTTGCAAATTCAAATGCATAAATTGCTCTGGGGCGATGGGCCAGGACGGTAGATTGTTCGTGTGGTTGTTGTTCCTTAACTATATTGCAATTAAATGAAAAAAACCGTTGTACTGTTATCAGGTGGGCTTGATTCTGCCACAACGCTTGCCATAGCAAAAAATAAACAATTCGAGTGTTATGCGCTCAGTATAGATTATGGTCAACGGCACGAGTCAGAGCTCAATGCCGCTAAGAATGTTGCTAAAGCGTTGGGTGCCTGCGAGCATAAAGTTATCAAAATTGATTTAACAACATTTGGTGGTTCTGCGCTAACTGACCAGACTATCGAAATTCCAACCGCAGGAGAGTGTGGAGCTATTCCAATCACCTACGTTCCAGCTCGCAATACTATTATGTTGTCATTGGCTCTGGCTTGGGCTGAGACGTTATGCTGCCAGGATGTTTTTGTCGGCGTCAACGCTGTCGACTACTCTGGTTACCCAGATTGTCGCCCTGAATACATTAAAGCATTTGAAGGTATGGCGAATCTGGCGACTAAAGCGGCGGTAGAAGGTAATAAATTGACTATTCATGCGCCTCTGATGAATTTGACCAAAAAAGAAATTAT
>JAJFJH010000380.1 GCA_021774155.1 Nitrosomonas sp. | reverse complement strand
TCCTTGAGTTGAGCGCGCAATTCATCTGACATCGGTAATTTATCTCCTAAATCTATCGTTGAAGCCTTAAAATTGATGCCGAATATAACAACAAATTCAACGATTGTCAAGCATAACGGAGGTTGTGACAAAGTACTAACCAACACCTGAAATCATCTGGGCGGGCCGCCTTTCTCAATATGTGTAAGCCTTATAATTTCAATATGTTTTAGACATAGCTTTGACTGCGGAATCACTTAGCCTTTCTTCATGTCAACGAGTGACAACTACTTAGGAACTTGTTAAAAAAATGTCCTCAGGCAGCCCGATACCCTCAGCCCTGTTTTCCGCGAACAACAGAGGATGGTCCCCGATCAAACAAACAGGGTCTGGACCTCCCAATGCTGTCTTGATTTTCCATAACAATACCGTAACAAGGTCGATTTTTCTTGACCTTTATCAGAAGAAACATGAAATTGGTTCCGTCTTTCATAACGACTTTCCACTAAAAGTGAAGCGCTAGGTGCGGCTTGGGCTACTCTTTAGGTAACTCCCCAACCATCAATTTGGGACTGCGGACATCCTCCCTTCGGCGAGCAGTTTGCGTTGCCATGTCCGGGATGACGAAAGCCAGCCCCAAGCGGTTGCTCCCTGCCTTTCTCCCCAGTATTCTACCTCGCTTTGCACCATCATTCGAACGAACTCACCCAGACATTGGAGGTTACCATGTCAAGAAAAGCTCATGCTGTGATGTTCTTATTCATCGCTCTGTCGGCCATGGAAGTAAGGAGTTCCGATTGGTTGCGGGTCCAGGATCCTCAGAGTCCATGGCGGAGTGGAACCGGAACGATAGAAGAAGCAGTTGTCACGATTCGTCCGCGCGGCCTGTACATGGAATATGGTCTGTACTTAACGTTCTCCGCTCGCGGGCTAAACTTCGGTAATTCTGATACACTTGAGGTCCAATTCTACTTTGACCTGCCGGAAGACGCAATTGTCCATGACTCCTGGCTGTGGATCGGAGATGAAATAATCAAAGCCAAGATTCTTGACAAATGGACCGCTGCTGCAATTTTCGAAGAAATTGTAGACAGGAGGAGAGACCCTTCTATTCTGTTCAAGCGAAGCCGCAGGCAATATGAACTTCGCATTTTTCCAATGGCTGGTGACGAATCGAGAAAGGTTAAGATTACATATTTATCGCCCACCCGATGGAGTCCACAACACGTAAATTCAAGCTTACCAACAAATCTGCTGCGCACTTCCAAGAACAAGCTCTCCAAGTTTCACATCCTCACCTGGCTGGACGAGAGCTGGAAAACACCGACTATTATTGAATTCCCCGACATTCCGTTTCAAAGTCGCTTCGACGATACCTTTGGCGCTTACTTACAGGCAGAAGTACCCTCAGAGGCAACCCAGAGTGGTCTTAATTTCCGCGTAGAGGCCCCGTTAGAAGACGGGATTTATCTGAACAAGTTGGGCGACAGCAACGAAGGTATTTACCAGATGGCTCTGCTCCCCTCAGAAGCCCTTGACCTTTCCTCGAATCGCAAGGCCGTTCTGCTGTTTGACTACGATGCCTCCAACAGTGATGTCCCGCCATCAGAAATAATCAGCACGGTCCAATCATTGCTCATTTCTGAGTTCGCACAAGCGGATTCGTTCAACCTCATCTTTTCGCAACTCAACATCTCCCGCGCCAGTGAAACATGGTTGCCGGCAGACTCGACCACCATTGCGAACACTTTTGCGAGCCTCGGGGAGGAACCGCTCGCGAGTTTCAGCAACTTACCATCACTCCTGGCAAATGCAATAGACTTTGTTAAGAACAACGGTAATGACGGAAGTCTGCTCCTAATATCAAATTCCGACCAGGTAGGCAATTCTCAGGTAGCGAACCCATTGCTCGACGACCTCATGGAATTGATGGAAACGCCTCTGCCCATTCACGTGGCGGACTTTCAATCCAGGAACAGGCGGTCTCACAACATCGGTGGCAGGAACTATCGTGGCAATGAGTACTTCTATACCAACATAACGCGACTGACCACTGCGAACTTTTTCAGCATCCTGTCAGGCAACTCTTTCTCGCAAGTAGTCGAATCAGCAGTGCAGTCCCTCAGTGGATTCATAGCCTCTTTTGATTTGCACACGACAATGGAAAACGGGTTCTGCTATAGTCGGTTCAATCTCGGTGCCAGTGACGGGACGACCTATCTCAACCGTCCGATCCTCCAAGTCGGCAAATACTCCGGGGACTTCCCATTTGTCATCGATGTGTCAGGGGTATTCGAGTCGACAACTTTTTCACAGCAGGTCAAGCGTTCTGAAAGCACAATTTCTACGACCGACAGCTTGGCTGAGGAAGTCTGGGTCGGGAATTTCATCAAGTCCCTGGAGTCTCAGAATCAGACCAACGAAGTCGTCAATGAAATCATAGACAATAGTATTGAGCACCGCGTTCTGTCAATTTATTCTGCGTTTCTGGCCCTCGAACCTGACAGAGGCGGCGAGGTCTGCTATGATTGTCTGGATGAGACCGTCTTGGTAAGTGTGGATGATGAACTGACGGACAGTGCCGAAGACGATAGCACTCTAATCGCTTACCCCAACCCGTTTAACGCACAGACAACCATCAAGTTTAGAGTGCCGGATGCCATCAAGCCAGGTGAAGTCAACTTCAGGATCTACAACATTATGGGACAGGTTGTCCGTACATTTAGAAATGCCGCCGTTCCCGGACAGAGATCCTTTCAGTTTGTTTGGGATGGTAGGAACGATGGCGGTTCATCTGTGGCAAGTGGGAATTACTTCTTCATCATCTCGGCACCAAAAAAACAATACGCACTGAAAATTCTAATGATGAAATAGTCTTCGCGCGGATAACATTCAGGAGCAGCTTAGGGCGGGCCACTTAGGTTTGACGGTCCCGGTGCCGGAGAATTGTCAGCCTACTATCCGCCCTTTGCAGCTGAGCGCGGCGGCGTTCACTTGGTCGTAAACTCGTACACGCCATCCCAGGCGCGCGGTGGAGGAGTCTCGATGAAATCCATGCAGCGCTTGATGTAGACGCGGGTCGGACCGTCGGTAGGAAAATATCGAAGA
>JAJFJH010000379.1 GCA_021774155.1 Nitrosomonas sp. | reverse complement strand
GCAGTTGCGTAATAAGTCGATATTGCTGACATATATTGCTGGAGCTGTCACTTGTGGCACCTCAGCGATGACCTTTTGCCATACGCTTTCAGCTGCTTTAACGGATATTTGTTGACCCACGATTGAGCGTGCGAGGGTTGTAAAAGCGTCTCCTCGTGAACTGAGGGTTGCTTCTCCAGCATGTCGCATGAGTTCGTGCATGACGTCATCTTGCGTAGCTAATTCTTGTTTGGCCTGCTTCCAATAGATTGGCATTGTCAGTGGGTTTAATTAGTTAAAAAGATAAAGGGGTAAATTGGGGTTATATTCTGATTAAAGTGTCATTCAAGGTCATAAGTTACATTCATTTATATTGCTATCTATCTTATTTAACAAATAAATTTCTTAAGTCATTGTTGTTCCTTGTTTTTCTTTAAGTTCTTGTCGTATCTAAGAAAACCGACTGCTTCACTTGACGGATGGCCGGTTGTTATATAAAGTGGGGAGAAGTGGCGAAAAGTGGGCTAAAGTGCAAAATAACTTTCCTGTTCCTGTATTAGTGAGGCGATAAATTGTTTCGTGGAATCACACAGCTCAGTTTGGATAATAAAGGCAGACTCGCAATACCAACACGGTATCGCGATATTCTGATGTCTTTTTGTTCTGGTCATCTAATTGTCACCGCTGATCCTTCCAAGTGTTTATTAGTTTACCCCCAACCTGCTTGGGAGCCTATAGAGCAAAAGCTTAACGGCCTTTCTAGTTTTAATCCTCAAACCCGTAGTTTACAACGATTACTTGTTGGTAATGCCAGTGATGTCGATATGGATGGCTCTGGCCGCATCTTAATAGCGTCACCGTTGCGTCAATTTGCAGGCTTGTCAAAGGGTGTTGTGTTGGTTGGACAGGGCGCAAAGTTTGAATTGTGGGATGAAGAGAAGTGGAATATCGAAATTGAAGATGCGCTTGCATTTAAGGGTGGCGATGTGCCGCCTGAGTTAGATGGTTTCTCATTGTGATATGGCAGTGATGCGGCCATGCATATTACAGTTTTGCTACACGAGGCAGTGGATGCCTTGGCAATTAAGCCCGGTGGTATATATATAGACGGTACATTTGGTCGTGGTGGGCATAGTCGTCTAATACTGTCGAAGTTGGGTGAGGGTGGACAATTAATTGCTTTTGATAAAGATCCAGAGGCAGTAGCCGCAGGCCAGGCTATCAATGATAAGCGGTTTAGCATTAAGCATGGGGATTTTTCGGATCTTCAGCAGATTTTACAGAGTATGGGTATCACGCAGGTTGATGGTGTGTTGTTGGATTTGGGTATGTCATCGCCGCAATTGGATGAAGCGTCACGAGGTTTTAGTTTTGGTTCAGATGGCCCACTTGATATGCGTATGGACACGAGTCGGGGGCAAACGGCAGCTCAGTGGCTCGCTTCAGTATCAGAGGCTCATTTAGGAGAGGTGATAAAAGATTATGGCGAAGAACGGTTTGCTAGGCAGGTTGCAAGAGCGATTGTTATGGCAAGAACGCGGCAACCTATTGTTACCACACTTCAACTTGCCGAGATTATCGCGCCAGTCGTGCGTTCGCGTGGGGGCGGGCGGAAAAATAAGCAGAATCCGGCGACGCGCACTTTCCAGGCGATCAGGATTTTTCTCAATCAGGAACTTGAGGGGTTGTCGTTGATTTTGCCGCAATGTGTAGCGTTACTGAAGCCAGGCGGGCGGTTGGCAGTGATTAGTTTCCATTCTCTGGAAGATCGCTTGGTCAAACGTTTTGTTCGGGCGGCAGCTAATACCGATGAATTGCCACGTGGGTTGCCACTACGAGATAAAGAGATGCAACGTTTCAGTAATCAAAAATTGAAATTAATTGGCAAAGCAATTCGCCCAAGTCAAGTGGAAGTGTCAGCAAACGTGAGAGCCAGAAGTGCGGTGATGCGAGTAGCAGAGCGAGTTTAATATAGGTGTGATGATGACTAAATTTAATGTTTGTTTGGCGTTAATCTTGGTTCTTTGTGCGCTTGGTGTTGTGATGTCACAGCATGAAGCGCGTAAGTTAATTACGGCATTGGAAAATGAGCGAGTCATGACGCACCGGCTAGAAGTGGAGTGGGGAAAATTACAGCTCGAGCAAAGTACATTGGCTGCACACAGGCATATAGAGGGTATTGCAAAAGAAAATTTGAATATGGAAAAGCCTGTTGCGGCGCGTACATATACCGTGATGCCGGCCTATTTTGTGAGTTTGATTGATTCCAAAAGAGTGTTGGTGCCATGATGTATCAACCAGCACCTTATCTAACATTATCGGCATCGCGTTCGCGTTTCTTGCTGGTGTTGCTGTTGCTTGGATTAATTGGGTTGGCTGGACGTGCATTTTATTTGCAAGGTGTTAATCATAATTTTTTGCAACAAGAAGGCAAGTCTCGCTATAGCCATGTTGTAGAAATGAATGCAAGCCGTGGAATGATTGCCGACCGGCACGGTGAAGTGCTTGCTATTAGTACGCCCGTCGCCTCTATATGCGCTGACCCAAAGCTAGTGTCTGCAAATAAGGAAGAGTTGATGGCGTTAGCAAAGTTGCTGCAGATGGATTTATCAGAGATTGAGTCACAAATTGCTAATAAGAAACGTCGTTTCGTATATCTAAAACGTCGTGTGCCACCAGGCGTCGCAGACAGTGTTGCCAAGCTAGCGTTGCCGGGTGTTTTTCTTCAAAATGAATCGCAGCGTTTTTATCCTGCGGGTGAAGTGACAGCGCATATGTTGGGCTTCACGAGCGTAGATGATAACGGGCAAGAAGGTATTGAACTGGCATGGCAGGAGACACTCGCTGGTGAGCTAGGTAGTCGTCGGGTAGTCAAGGATCGCAAAGGCAAAATTGTAGAGAATATTGAGAATATTAGTCTGCCTAGGCAGGGGCAAGATCTTGTTCTGGCGCTTGATAGTGGCATTCAATATTTAGCGCATAGTGAGTTGAAGCGTGCGGCTATTGCAAACCGTGCCGAGTCAGGCAGCGTGGTTGTGTTGGACGCTAAAACCGGGGAAATATTGGCGCTATCTAATTGGCCTGTTTTTAATCCAAATCGACGCTCAAGCTTTACGCCAGAAGGTATACGTAACCGTGCTTTAGTCGAAAGTTTAGAGTTGGGTTCTACTTTGAAACCATTTTCGGTGGCCATAGCGATGGAGTTGGGTGTTGTTAATTCAGATACCGTCATACAAACAGCGCCCGGTCTATTGAAAATAGGACGACAAACCATACGTGACGTGCAAAACAAAGGTGCATTGTCGGTTGCTCAAGTAATACAAACGTCGAGTAATGTCGGGACGGCCAAAATAGCTTTATCGTTGCCGCCAGAAACCATGTGGAAAATGCTTAATCGTTCGGGTTTTGGTTCGTCGGCTGATTTAGGTTTTCCTGGCGAGGCAGGAGGTGAGCTGCGCCCATATAACGATTGGCGAGTAGTCGATCAGGCTACGATGTCATATGGTCATGGTATTTCAGCCAGTCTTATGCAATTAGCACGTGCTTATACCTTATTTACAACTGGTGGTGAGCTCTTGCCTGTGTCGTTACTTAAACGAAACTCAAGCGTGATGGGGCAGAAAGTAATTTCCAAAGAAACGGCTCTAGCGATGAGTGACATGCTTGAAATGGTTGTTCAGCCAGGGGGGACCGCACCATTGGCACAGGTGAGCGGTTATCGCGTTGCAGGTAAAACAGGTACCGCTCATAAGTATATAAAGGGTAAAGGTTACGCTAAGAATCGTTACATCGCCTCATTTGTGGGTTATGCGCCAGCGTCTAACCCGCGTCTCATTATTGCTGTTATGTTAGATGAGCCATCAGCAGGTCAATATTATGGTGGTTTAGTTGCCGCTCCCATCTTTAGTAAGGTGATGTCTGGTGCGCTAAGAATGCTTAATGTACCACATGATGCACCGGTAAATAACGTCGTATCATTTCCAGTCGCAACTGAGTTTGAGGTTGGAGGATGAGTTTCATGGCGATAGGTAAACCTAAAAAATCATTTGATATTCAACTTCTGGATGATCTGGGCGTTTCGATTAAACGTTTGGTATCAGACAGCCGCCGAGTAGAGCCTGGTGATACCTTTCTTGCTTATGCAGGAAAGAAATTTGATGCGCGAAAATTTATACCGGAGGCTATTAAAGCTGGAGCGAATGCCATTCTGTGGGAGAAAAAGGACTTTTCTTGGAACCCAGAGTGGCAATTGCCGGCATTGCCCATTGCTGGGTTAAAAGCGAAGACAGGGCATATTGCCAGTCATGTCTACGGCCATCCTTCTGAGAAATTATGGCTGGTTGGAATCACTGGGACGAATGGAAAGACTTCATGTAGTCATTGGGTTGCACAGGCGATGTCGGTTTTAAATAGCAAGACAGCGGTCATTGGAACATTGGGTAATGGTTTTACTGGCGCGTTAGAGTCAACTATTAATACCACGCCAGATGGTGTTTTGTTGCAACAGATGATGGCGGAGTATTTGTATCAGGGTGCCGACAGTGTAGCTATGGAGGTTTCTTCGCATGGCATTGTGCAAGGGCGTATCAATGGCGCAATGTTTTCTGTGGCTGTATTAACTAATTTATCCCATGATCATTTGGATTATCACGGCAGCATGGATGCCTATGCCAATGCTAAAGCTAAGCTGTTTTTTTGGCCAGGCCTTAAGCATGCAGTACTTAATTTAGATGAAGTTTATGGCGTCGAGCTTTCACGGCAATTGGAAAATAAAGACACTCAAGTCATTGGCTATGGATTTATGCAGCCAGAAATGAGTAGCGGATACCCAGATAATTTCAGTATAGTTCGCGGGTCTAATCTTCAATCAAGTATCCGGGGTTTATCGTTTGATGTTGAGTATAAAGATGAATGTGGGCATGTAGCCATTGACTTGATTGGACGATTCAATGCTTCCAATTTGTTGGCTGTATTGTCAACCCTGTTGGCAAAAGGAATTAAGTTTGCAGATGCAGTCTATGCAATACAGCAAGTAAAGCCAATTGCTGGTCGAATGGAGAAATGCGGTGGCGGAGAGTTGCCATTTGTGATTGTGGATTATGCGCACACGCCAGATGCATTAAATAAAGTGTTGATCACGTTACGTGAAATCATCAAGCATTCATTAGAAGAGACACAATCAAGAAACAATAAAGCAAAATTATTATGTGTATTCGGTTGTGGTGGTGAGCGCGATCAAGCAAAACGTAAGCTAAGCGGCGAGGTTGCGACGCGTCTTGCTGATGAAGTCATTATTACCAATGATAATCCACGGCAAGAGTCGCCGCAGCAAATTATCAATGAGATCGTAGCAGGTGCTCATGAAGATGCAAGCTTTAGAATAGAAGAAGATCGTGCAGCTGCAATTCGCCAAGCAATCTATAGTGCAGGCAAAGGCGATATCGTTCTAATCGCAGGCAAAGGGCATGAGGGTTATCAAGAGATTAATGGCAAAAAAATCCCATTTAGTGATGTCAAGATCGTGCAACAAACGTTACTTGAGCTGACTGCCAGAGGAATGGCGCGGTCATGATGATGATACAAGAGGCTGCTAGGGCCATAAACGTTAATTGGCACGGGAAAGATGTTTATTTCACCGGTGTTAGTACGGATAGTCGTAGCGTGAAACAAGGCGATCTGTTTGTGGCGCTAATAGGAGAGAACTTTGATGGTCATGATTATATTAATGGTGCAGTAGAGAAAGGCGCGGTTGCAGCAATGATTGCTGCGCACAATGATAATCAAAAAGTAACGATAAAGATTCCGACAATACAGGTGGAAGACACGAGATTAGGGCTGGGACGATTAGCAGCCTATTGGCGAGGACGTTTTAAAATGCCATTGGTCGCGGTGACCGGAAGCAATGGTAAGACAACCGTCAAAGAAATGATTGCATCGATTCTATGTGAATCAATTAAAAGTTCATCGGACAGTAATGAACGTTTAGAGCGAGTGTTGGCAACGGAAGGTAATTTAAATAATGACATTGGTGTGCCACAAATGCTATTTCGGTTACGTGAACAACATCGTTATGCGGTGATTGAGATGGGTATGAATCACATGGGTGAAATTGCGTACCTTACTCAACTTGCAAAGCCGACAGTGGCTGTCATAACAAATGCAGGTGAGGCGCATATCGAAGGGTTGGGTTCAATTGAAAAAGTGGCGCGTGCTAAAGGTGAGATTTTTGAAGGGTTGGATCAGCAGGGTGTTGCAGTTATCAATGCAGATGATACCT
>JAJFJH010000378.1 GCA_021774155.1 Nitrosomonas sp. | reverse complement strand
GTACGCTGGAACCAAATCCAGAATATCGCTACCGCTAACATGGTTCCCATGCCCAGCTTGTAAAACTTTGAGTCATACCACAGAGACATGTCATAGTCTCTAGCGCCTGCTGCGCTGCTTGCTCCCATTGTAGTTGCCATGATTTCACCTCTTTTATATTAATTGATATTGCAGGTACCAACAGATTTAAAACAAAACAACTTCTATTGACCCTTTGTTACATATACGAGAATAACTGATTTCGACCTACTTACCAATGAGTGGATCCACTCATTTTTATGATGCCAGATCAGTTTCTAGTTTGTATTGAAAATTACTAAATTTTAGATTCGTTTTAAATGCTGAAAAAATTATTTCTTTTGAATAGATGAACTTGATATGGTGTCATCTGAAGGGGATTTGCCTAGTTTTTGTGTTTTCAGTTGGAGCGCAAATTTGATTAAACTGTTAGGTCCGCTGAGGTCGAGTTTTCTAGAAATATTAACCCGATGATTTTCTATTGTTTTTTTACTTACAAATAATTTCTGGGCGATTTGTGGGGTCGTGCGCCCTTCAGATATTTCATTAAGTACTTTATGTTCTGTTTTGGTGAGACTTGATAAATTATTGGGCGCCGCATCAGTTAATTCATTGTGATCAAGTTGGCGCTCATTTAATTTTGATAATTTCTCGAACCGAGTCCTTACACTATTAATCAGCTCTTCCTTGGTGAACGGCTTGGTGAGATAGTCATCAGCACCCATGTTCATACCAGCGCGCGCATCGGAGCGGGTCGATTTTGCAGTGAGAAATATAAATGCGGTACGCTTTAACTGTGGTAGTTGTTTTACTCGGCCAAACATTTCAAAACCGTCGATTCCAGGTAACACAATATCGGAAATGATGATATCTGGAATGAGTTCCTCTGCCAGTTTTATTCCCTCCTCACCAGTAGAAGTACTCATTACACGAAAACCGTAATGTTCAATAATTTCGGCTATATTTTTACGAAGTGCTGCTTCATCTTCAATTACAAGAATCAATCCATTGCTCATAGTTTTTACTCATATATGCAACTTAATCGTTACTGTACAACCGTTACCGATTTTACTTTCAAAATCGATATCTCCACCATGTAAGGTAATCAGCTTCTTGGCGATCATCAGTCCGAGCCCACTCCCAGGAAAGTTCTTGGTATTTGAGGCCCTAAAGAACGATTGAAAAAGGAATGGTTGATCTTTCTCTGGAATGCCAATGCCATAATCCTTTATCGTTATAAAACACGTATTATCATGATGTGTAACCGTAAGCTCAGGTGCTTTCTTCCCCGTAGAGTATTTGAACGCATTTGACACGACATTGCGTAAAATATTACACAACAGGATCTCGTCAATACTGATCATCCGGTCGGTCGTATCAAAACGGTATTTCAATTTTCTTTGCTGCCCACTGGTTTCAGCGTTAGATTTAACAAATTCATCCATAAATCTTTTGAGCGAAAGTTTCTTCTTAAATAATTCTATTTTGCCTTCATCAATCCGTCCAATATCCAGAATATTTTCCATCAATTCTGTCATGCGAATTGTTTCTTCCGTCATGATGGATTTGTGTTTGTGAAAAAACTCAACAAAAGAAGCGTCTTGTTTATCTGTTGCTATTTTCAGATCCAGCAAATCAATGCTTGAACGAATGATGGCAAGTGGTGTACGGAACTGGTGTGAGGCAAGATTGACAAACTGGGTTTTAAAGCAATTGAGTTCTCGCTCTCTTTTCATGGCTTTTTGGAGACGCTGTTCCGCCATTTTTATCAGTGTGATATCATTTTCAACAGCGACATAATTGACCAATTGCCCGGCATTGTCGTATACCGCAGCAATGTCGAGATATAGCCAGATCTTGGCCCCGCTTTTTGTATAATTAAGAATTTCACCTGAAAATATTCCCGTGTTTTGCAGCGAACGGGTAATTTCTTCAATTGTTTCGGAAGAAGTTTCTGGGCCTTGGAGAAAAATCCCCGGATCAACTCCAATAACCTCTTCGAAAGTATAACCCAGGATTCTTTCAAAGCTATTATTGATCCATACAACTCTTTTTTCAGGATCGGTAATCATTACGATGCCGTTGGTCTTTTCAGCAACAATGGCCATCCGCTTTAATTCCAATTCATTCTGTTTTCTTGCGGTGATATCCCTGCAAATACAAATCATTCCACCATCAGCAAGACGTGTGAGTGTGATCTCCAGGAAAACCGTTACGTCATCTTTTTTCTTTCCAAGTATTTCGCCGCTCCAGGAACCTTTCTGCTCTAGAATTGGAAAAATATCATTGTTAATTCTTTCAATTTCATGGTCAGGATAAAAGGCATTCAAGGTTTTCCCTGTCATCTCTTGTGGAGTTTTGTACCCGAGAATGATTGCATAAGACACATTCATGTAATAACAATGGCCTGTATTGTCAATCAAAGCAATGCCATCCATCGCGCTCTCAATTGCCTGATGGTGCTTAAAGCTGGTCTCCTTGGTTTCTTTCAGCTCAGTGATATCTATGCCGTATCCGATCAGGAACTCCACCTCATTGTTCGCGTCTAGAAACGGATGCAGGTTACGTATATAGGCTCTCTCTATACCATCAGAGCCGGGAAATATCTCTTCAAAAGTCACTGTTTTTTTACTGGCCATGCACTCTTTCATGACTTCATTTCGCCGTGACCCAACAGCAGAGGCCCAGTTACCGATATTGCCATGCGCACCATGGTGAATTCCAATAAACACACCGCGGCGTTCTTTGCTTTTAATGGCCGCATGGTTTGCAAATATATATTGGCCATCTTTGTTCAGCACGACCAACTCGGTAGGCAACCTGTCAAGAATATAATTGTAAAAAAGTTGCGCTTTCTTCTTGTCTTCTTCCGCCTGTTTTTTCAGTGAGATGTTTTGTAAAATGCCATACAGACCAATTACTTCTTCATCGTCTTCGAGTATTGGATAGATCGTTGTTGCTTGCCATTTGAGTCTGCCATCATTCATAACAATCATAAATTCTTCGGTGCATTCTGCTTTTGTTGATATGGCGTGATCAATGAAGCCGAGCATTCTTTCTTTTTGTAATGCGCTATAAAGCCGGGTCTTTTTAAGCAAGGTTGAACAATCAAACGTTTTATCTAATTCATAAAAATCATAAAGATATTCTGACCAAGTCGTAATGTTTGTCTTAATAATGTACTGCCAATCGCCAACTTCTGCTGTTTTACTCAGAAGGCGGAGCCGCTTTTGATGGGATTCCAACGAATCGAATGTCGTGAAGTTGAAATTAGAAATCATGATGGGTTGACTATCAAGTTTGTAGCGGCCAAGTTCTCTTGGGAAAATACGTCAAGCGTTGGAATGACGAGAACGTTTCCTTCCCCGTC
>JAJFJH010000377.1 GCA_021774155.1 Nitrosomonas sp. | reverse complement strand
ATTTGCGCTCGGGGTCCAATGGCATGCCGAATACGATCCTCAAACCAATCCTGTCAACCGGGCATTATTTGAGGAATTTGGCAAAGCGCTTTTGATGAGCAGGCATAAAACTCACTAGCCTGATGCCAAACATGGGTCAGTTTCAGATGCTCATTGACAGCCTGCTAAATAATATTTGTAACGTAATTGTCCGGTGCAGGACCAGGGAGACAGAAATACTTGCTGTTATCCCATCCATCGCTGATTGATGCATTTCCGGTGGGAATAGATACTTGCAGCAGTGGATCCATTCTCCGGTCAAAACACGTAAGATCACAGATAGGTGCGTTCATCCATTGGCTGCACGGCAATTTTTGATTGTAGTGCTTCTATGAAGCCTGACTCAGCCTGATTGTGACGTTTTCGGGGATTGGTAACCAGATAAATATCGACAGCTGGCGGATCGTCATAGGGTGGCAGACGCCATAGCAAACCGTCGCGCACATCGCGTTCGATCACGTGGATTGGTAATGGCCCAATTCCGAGGCCGCACATAATCATGCGTTTGACTTCCTCCAGGTGCTGGGACTGGCCCACAATCCGCTGCCCAAGCTCATGTTGCCTTCGCAAAAGCGCCACCGGACGCAGAGCATCCGCCATGTCGTCTGTGCCAAACGATACCGCCACATGATCTCGCAGATCCTCTATCTGCAAATTCTTTTTCCCAAATAACGGATGTGGTGGCCCGCAAAAGAACCCGAAAAATTCGCGATAGATGATTTCATAGTCAAGCTGCGGCAGTTTTTTGTTTAGCAGACAGATGCCCAGACTTGCCGATTTGTCAAGCACATGCCGGGCAACCTCAACACTTGTATCAATGTTGATTTTATAAGTCACTTTTGGATGCTCGATGTGAAATGAGGCCAGCAGGTCATCGTAAAGCGGGGTAATCACATGGCTTGCCAGAACGACGCGTATTTCGCCGGTAATCTCCTGAGCAGCGGAATTGGCAACATCTTTGAGATGGGCAATACCGCCATAGATATCAACACATTCGCGATACAATTCCCGACCCACGGCGGTGAGGCGGAACGTACCTCGTCCGCGCTCAATCAGCCGGTTGCCCATATGAATCTCAAGTCGTTGCAGGGCAAGGCTGATGGTGGGCTGGCGCAGAAGAAGCCGTGTGGCAGCCGCGGTGATACTGCCTTCCTGTACGATCACTACAAAGGTACGAAGCAGATTCCAGTCAAGATTGGTGACAAATTTATCAGGCCAATCCGGGCGCATTGTTTGCATATAAATCTCATCTATGTGGACCATTTAATATATTAATTTGCTTTATCTTTGTTCGAATTGCAATACTAAATGAGTGAGTTGACTGAATTCAGCCGAACTCTGGGAGAGAATTACGCATGACACCGGAAAAATCATTCGATCCGCGGCCCTGGCGCCTGCTGTCACCGGCTTTGCTGGCGATTACGCTGCTGGTGGTTGTGCCGATGTCGTTCATTCTTGTTTATTCATTTTATGAGAATATCGATCTGGCGGTGGACAGAGTTACCTTTCAGTTTGGAAACTGGAACGAGCTGTTCACTGACAGTTATTACCATAATGCCATCTGGAAGACCTTAAGGCTCTCGGTCATTGTAACAATTCTGGCGGCAGTGCTTGGTTATATCCCTGCCTATTTCATCGCCAATACACGGTTTCGGCAAAAATGGCTTTTGTTGCTTTTACTGATCCTGCCGTTTTGGGTGAGTTTCATCATTCGCACCCTTTCATGGATTCACATCCTGGGTAATCAGGGCGCTATCAACGGTCTGCTGCAATGGCTGGGTATTACCGATCAATCGATTTCAATGATGTATAATGAGTTCGCGGTTCTGGTTGGCTTCATTCATGTTTTCCTGCCCTATATGATCCTCAATGTCTACGTCTCGCTGGAAGGCATTGATGAGAATCTTGAGCCGGCTGCCCGCACCCTTGGCTGCACACCCTGGCAGGCCTTTCGTGAAGTAACATTGCCGCTGTCGATGCCGGGACTGGCGGCTGGAAGCTTGCTGGTTTTTGTATTGACCGCCGGTAGCTATGTGACGCCGCTAATCCTTGGCGGGCCGGGCGACTTCCTGTTTGGTAATCTTATCTTTGATGCGGTGATTTCCGAATTGAATTGGCCGATGGGTGCAGCCTTGTCGTTCACCTTGTTGTTTCTGCTGGGAGTGGTCGTTGTGATTTACAGTCGCTTCATGGGCCTGAGCCAGCTTCAAAAAGCATTTGGATAGGAGTTGGCATGCGCGCTTGGGGACTAATCAGAATATTCACAAACGCAGTGTACATTTTCATGTTTGCACCGATCGCTGTTGTATTGCTGCTGGCATTCAACAGTTCGCAGTTTGGCGGCTTTCCGATGGAGGGATTCAGCCTGCGCTGGTTTTACAGACTATATGAAAACGAAGCGATTGTTCGTGCCTTCAAGACTTCATTTGTGCTAGGTTTGCTGACGGCCCTGTTTGCCACAACGCTTGGCGTTTTGGCCTCGCTGGCCCTGGTACGTTATCAATTTCGCGGCAAGGACTGGATCACCACATTCCTGATTACTCCGGTGCTGGTGCCCGAAACCGTGCTCGCAGTGGGTGTCTTGATTTTCCTGCGCTGGCTTTCCATTCCCCGTTCCTTTGCGCTGCTGCTGTTTGGTCACACCATTATTGCGTTGCCGTTTGTTGTTCTTGTTGTGCAGGCTCGATTGGTGGGAATTAAAAAGGAATTCGAGGAGGCTGCCCGCAGTCTCGGGGCAAACCCGTTTCATACCTTTATGCAGATAACGTTGCCCCTGCTTTTACCGGCAGTGTTTGCCGGGGCACTTTTTGCTTTCACAATCTCGTTCGACAATATCACGGCGACGGTTTTCTGGCGACCATCGGGCTCAGAGACCGTGCCAACACAAATATTTGCCATGCTGAAAACTTCAGTGAGCCCGGAAATTAACGCACTTGGATTTGTCATGATCGTCATCACCGTTGGTGTGCCGGTCATGGCTGGTGGTCTTGCAAGGTACTTTTCCCGCAAGAAAATATAACGATGAACTATCA
>JAJFJH010000376.1 GCA_021774155.1 Nitrosomonas sp. | reverse complement strand
ACGCATAGGTAAAACCAACAATACGCCCCGGGCCCTTAACAAAGGCATAGGGTGATGCTGAAGCCTGACTGACAAGCGGGAAATAATCAGCATTTAATAGATTTTTGAACGCTATCGTTAAATGACCCGGCCCTACTGCGAGGCGACTGGTTAAATCCAGGATGGTGTAATCTTTAACAGTTGCGCCGCCAAATTGAGTCGAATTGGAGTTCCGATTAGAAACATGTAATGCCTGCAAGCGGTTATGCCACCAGGTTCTAGGACTGTATTCCAAAAAACCGGATAATTTAACCGGTGAGATGCGAGTACTGGGGAGATCTTCATCATAACTACCATCTCCGTCGAGGTCCACTTCACCTTCCGCCCAGCTCACTGTACCACCCGCATTCCACTGCGAATCGATGCGAAACGACATTGTGCTCTCAACACCCCAGATACGCTCAGGCGCTTTTAAAATACTTAAATCAGAGGTAAAAGTCGTGCCGTTATTGGATTTACTATAGAAGCCAGCAACAGTGGCTTGCGCGCGCCCTTTCTTGCCACGCAACCCAATTTCATAACTATCAACACTCTGCGCCGAAGATGCGAGTTGACTCGCACTGGTAATTGTAGCGTTCGCATCACGAATGGCGCGACCAATGTCGGCAACAGAAAAACTCTGATGAAAGCTACCGAATGCTTCAAGCCCTTCAGTCAAATAAGCGACAGCGCTCGCATTAAATAGAGTTTTCCCATACTTTAAGTTGCCACTTTGCACGAATGTACCGCCGCGATTGACAATGTCATCAATATCAACCGAAATTTCTTCATGTCGGAATCCGCCACGCACGAGACCATAGGTACTTAACGGCAGTTCTAATTCCATAAAACCGGCAATCGCATCTTGCTCCATATGAGGCACCACTGTGGGGCCATCCAGTCCTCGTTGCCCAGCTACATCACGTAGATAATCCACCCCCCATATGACACTGAAATCATAATCCATAACATTCAGCGGGGTATCAATGGTCAGACGACTACCAAATTTCTCGGTCCTAATATCAGTCTGTGCAAAACCAGGAAATTTCCCGTTGATCGCTTTCAAATCTCCATAGTAGCCTTTAACTGCAACACGACTACCGAATAAGTTACGGTGAGTGTAGTCCACCCCCACAATCGTATTTTCAGTTCCGGGATTCATCGTATTGACACTACCGCGGACAGCGGGCGTCTTAATACCATTGACTGGATCGCCACCAAGACCAAAGGTATAATTTGTATCTTGCTTGACATAAAACCGATCAACGCTAAATTGCACACGCTGGCGATTATCATCAAAATTATAGCCAAACTTGCCAAGTATATTATATCGATCAGTATCATCCAGACCACCTTGCACACCAAGTGGATCCGGTAAAAGACGGTCGCCACTGGAATCGAACGAACCACCACGCTCGCCATATGTACCTGATACCAGATAATCGAAATTGTTCCGCGTACCGGAAACGCGATGAGTCGTTTCCCACTGAATCGAATTATCAAAACGCTCGGTAGAGAAACGCATACCTGCCTTAGAAAAACCTTCTAGATTCTTCTTAGACGCATGTTTGGTTATAATATGAATCAGCCCACCTGCCGCACCAAATCCATATGCGGCCGTACCCCCTCGCACTACTTCGATACGCTCGATCGCGTCCACATCAATGGTATTGAGATCACGGCTGCTAGATCGCAATGCAGTCGACTGTGGAATACCGTCAATAAGAACTAGGAAATCGCGACCGCGTAATGTTTGTCCAAAAGTAGACAATGCTTCTGTTGTAGGACCAAGACCAGGGACAGTTTTCCCCAGAATGTCGCCTAAGTTTCTGGAAAGACCCGTTTGTTGTTGTATTTCTTCATGCGTAATCACAGTGACAGAACGAGTAACTTCTGAAACAGGCGTTTCAGTACGTGTCGCTGTAACAACAACAGGTTCCCTCCCCATGCTACCTTCAGAGGTTTCCTCAGCAGATATGCTGCCTGAAAATAAGTAACCAACAAGTATTATCTTAGTGGCCAAGAAAGTGTGCTTTTTTGCTATTAAATATAATGTATTAACCATTTTTATTTTAAAAAGAAAGAATTTGAATAATAATGCTAATACTAATCTAAATGATAATGATTATTATTAGTATATCTCATGGTGCCTCTATTTTGTCAATTACCTCGCCAATAAATTTATTAATTCTTCAGGTAAAAAAGATTCGCTATCGTGAGTGGCTACTCATTTCAAGAAAAATTTTTGAAGTGATGCATTAAGTACCGTCTACTTTATATTTGCTGATACAGCGACCACAAGATGAAATATCTTGTGGTCGCTCTGCGAATTAACTTTCGACATCACTGCGATGCCAGATCTCTTGGCAAGAGAAATAACCTTCACCAGAAAGGCTTATCTTGCCAGTGACGTTGAAAACTAACTATGCCTGTAAATATCATGTAGACAGTTTTACTGTTACTTTTTCCGTCTGTACCACCAGGTATACACACCTGTAACGAAAAGTAGCGTTGGAATAAAACCTGCCACGAATATTGCTATACGGCCCGGTAGGCCTAAAGCGACACCAATATGCAAAGGGTACTTAATATCCGCGATCTGCTGCCCAGTACCACTTTGATTCGCACTGTGATTGATGAGTATTTCTCCAGTGACGGCATCCAAAGCTACATAACTGGTGCCATTTGGATGTGAGTTATTCGGATACCTAAATCTGACCATAAAAGGTAATGACGGTTGACTAGCGAATTGAACCCAAGTCGCACTAGCGCCCGGCACAACGGATTGAGCTGTTTGCAGCAACTCGCTCGGCAATTTCTGCGCAAACAGTGGTTCAGCTAATTCAATTTGCGACAGATTCGGTTGCCCTGGCCCACCAAATAATGCAACTAGCATTGCATTCGCTTGTTTGTGAAAGACCAGAGCCGCACCCGTCAGAGCAACGATAAAAAGTAGTATTAATGAAATCAGCCCAACCGAACGATGCAACGCAAACCAACGCGTCACCCGCGACTTTTTTCGCGGTATGCGTAGCGCACTTATCAATTTTCGCCAGCCTGGCCACGCCAGCCACAACCCAGTTAAAACCGTGAGCAAAAAAACCAATCCCATCAGTCCATTAACGAATAGTCCATCATCTCCTGCCAAAAAGTGCACATGCAAATCATGCAGAAAACCTAGAAAACCAGCATGCTCCTCACGTTCGCCAAGGATACTCAGACTCCATGGGTCAATGTAAACAAGCTTCATTGCGCCCTCACTTTCCAACCAATATTCGATGCTACGATTGGGTTCACGGGGTAATCGAGCCAATAACAAAGTTTGATTTGGAAATTCGACCTGAATCTTGTCAGTTGCCTCATCCAACCGAATAGGCTCAGATTGCGGACTGACGTACCAAAGGTTTGAATTGAAATAAGTATCCAATTCATCATCGAAAACAAGAGCGCTTCCAGATAACCCCGACAAACTAAAAAATGCACCGATAGCAATACCGATCCATAAATGTATTTTTTGTATCAAGCAATATCCTTTCTAATAAAATAAACATGGTTACTGACAATGTACGACCACAAAACAAAATTTTGATCGTCAAAAAACTATCTTTCAAACGCTAATGATAATGATTCTTATTTATTAATGCAATAAGTTGTGTGAATTACAGATGATCTTGCCGATCACATTCGGGCACTAAACTCTGACATTCGACAAGCATTGCCAGCCTGAATATTGCACTTGTATGTGCGAAATATGACTTTATTGGAAAGAACCTACCAATGCCAGAGTCAAAACAATCTACCTTGAGCTGGTAATAATTGGTGAGTTTCCTGCGCTGTATTGTAGCCTTATACATAAGGAGTGATAAAAATGACGGTTGTTGGCAAGCCTGTTGCCGGGAAAGATGTGATTGTTAACTATGACGGAAAAAATTCATTTGACACAGGCAGATACGCTTAAGAAGAAAAGGACAATAAAAATTTGACTACTAAATCTTGCCAAATTCAATCATTGAAATCAAAGCCTATGTGCCAGGAATTGTCTACTGCGCACCGATTGAATAACTTCCAGAGTAATAGACGAAGCTGTGATTGTCCGTTAGTACATCCAATTTGTGTACTTTGATGTTTTGCTATTTTGCGTCTGCCATTGCCATTTATCCAAGTTCCACGCAGTAGCTGCCATCAGCAGGTTAATGTAGTCACCTATTGCAGCCTTTCAGATAATTTCTCGCTAACCTGAAGCCTGATTTTAAGTGGCCAATGATGGATTCGGCATTACCAAGTTAAGTACATTTGCATAAAAACTAGTCAATACACGAATTTTTAACTTTTTGATTGTTCAGTATTCATAATACTGACTTGCACTGACTTGCACTGACTCGAGGTCGAAAATTAGTCTAATCTGACTTAACTTGGCAATACCTTAATGCGACAGAACCCAATATCAGTAAAAACCACCGCTTTTCATGCGGTAGAATCAAAAAAGCTGCGAACTGAGAACGCCTATTAAACAAAGCTGGCTGCAGCCGACAATACCGAATCTACCACTTTAGTCGGTGGGTTCAGTTATAATCCAACTGTTTATACGAGATTCTTACTTAAGGAGGTGATAATGAAAGGTAATGCTGACATTATTAAGTGGCTAAATCGCCAATTACTATTAGAACTAACAGCTATCAATCAATACTTTCTCCATGCTCGCATGTATAAGAATTGGGGATTTAATGATTTGGGAAAACACGAATACGAAGAGTCCATCGAAGAAATGAAGCATGCCGATGCATTAATTGAGCGTATTCTATTCTTAGAGGGCTTGCCCAATTTGCAAGAGCTTGGCAAGTTGTTGATTGGTACGAAAGTAGAAGAGTGTGTCGCCTGCGACTTGGAGCTTGAGCAAACGGCACGCGAGACATTAATTGCTGCGATTGCTGCTTGTGAAGACGCAAAGGACTATGTGTCACGCGAACTTTTTGAACATCTTTTGGAAAATACTGAAGAACATATTGACTGGTGTGAAACCCACCTAGAAGTTATGCAAAAAGTCGGTATTCAAAATTGGTTACAAAGCCAAATGTAATTTATTGTGCTCGCTGTTATCTCTGGAGAACCGTATACTCCAGAGATACTTGTGCCAGTATTTCTTCCGAACAAATTTAAAAGCCTCAGGGTGTAGAATAAACGCTCCTTTGGGTGAAAGGCCCATCTCTCAGCGCAAGCTAACTTGTTTTTCTAGAAAACTATAAGTCTGTATATTTTTTATACCTAGCGATTGTGTTTTTGAATGCGAATTATTATCATACGTATGCATTAGTTTGCTTGTTTCAAGATTTTTATCGTAAACAAACTTCGCCAGCCATCGTGTATTTCACACCATTAGCCAGCCACATAAAATTGAACCGCGTCTTTCGTGCTTCGATAGCATCAATTATTTTTCATGCCCGGGAGTCTATTTAATCAGCTACCCAAATGGGGTGTTTTTAACGTGGAGGGACAATGTTTCAGAATAGAACAAATGGACTCACTATCATAGTGATGTTGTTGCTAGGAATTGCAAGTAGTTCGGTTTCAGCGACCACGCGTGTGTATTGGATAGCAGCAGATGAAGTGGACTGGGATTACGCTCCTTCATTTCCTATTAATCGTATGTCTGGCGAAGTATTTACAACTGACCAACGCGTATTTGTTGACGACGAAATTGGTCGGCGTTATTTGAAATCAGTTTATAGAGAATATACGGAAGGGTTTGGAACATTAAAACAAAGAGGAGAACGCGAACAGCACTTGGGTATTCTGGGACCAGTTATTCGGGCGAATGTGGGGGATAAAATCGTAGTTCACTTTCGAAATAATACCCGTTTTCCGGCCAGCGTACATCCCCATGGCGTTTTTTACACTAAAGCGCATGAAGGATCGTCATACAATGACGGTGACGGCAATACAGGGGGTGGTTCAGTCGCGTCTGGTGGCGAGTATACCTATCAATGGAATGTTCCGCTTCGTGCAGGGCCAGGTGAAAATGACCCAAGTTCTATAGCATGGATTTACCATAGTCATGTCGATGAGCCTGCAGATACAAATTCTGGATTAATTGGTCCCATTATTATCACCCGAATCGGACAGGGAAACAAAGATGCTTCACCCCGTGATGTTGATCGTGAATTTGCTACGCTATTCAATGTATTCGATGAAAATGCCAGTCTCTATCTGGATGCTAATCTGGCCCGATGCGGTGAATCATGTAACCCAGATGATGAAGATTTCCAGGAGAGTAATCTGATGCATGGCATGAATGGCCTAGTTTATGGAAACAATCAAGGCTATGTCATGCATAAAGGAGAGCGGGTGCGCTGGTATATTTTAGGTATGGGGTCGGAGGTTGATTTGCATACGCCGCATTGGCACGGCGCAACCTTGCTACACAACGGCAATCGACTGGACGTCACAGAAATTCTTCCTGCGGCAACGAAAACGCTTGATATGGTTCCAGACGTTGATGGTATCTGGATGTATCATTGCCATGTCAATGACCATATCAGTGCTGGTATGATGTCAACGTTTACCGTTAAATAGGGCATTACCAAGTTAAGTCAGATTAGACTAAATTTCCACCTTGAGCCAGCACAAGTCAGCATTCATAATACTGAACAATCAATAAGTTAAGAATTCTCTCATTGACCAGGGGACGTTAACAATTAAGCAAGCCAAATAATTGAGCTGACCAAGTACAACATGGACTGATAATTTCGTTTTCGTTTTTCATAACGCGCTGCAATGCGACGAAACTGCTTTATTTTTTGGAATAAACGCTCAACTAGATTCCGCTCCTTATACAGCTCTCGATCATATTTTCGTTGCTTCTTACGGTTTCTCCGTGGTGGCATCGCTTCTACAGCACCTGCTTCTTCAAGCACCTCAATAAACCGATCACTATCATACCCCTTGCCAGCCAAAACATAATCAGCATCAAAGCCTTTAATAAGCGCATTGGCCTGACCATGCTCCGAAGCGTGGCCTGCTGTTAACAATAGCCTGACAGGATTACCTAACGCATCAACAATAGCGTGTATCTTTGTACTCAAGCCACCCCGTGATTTTCCAACGACTTCCGCTTCTTGAGTGTTTTTTTTGGAGCATCATTCTGATGCACCCGTGCAATAAAATCATCAACCATCAAATACTCAAAATCAGCGTCTTTCAACAAAATAAAAATCAACAAGGCGCATACTTACGCTGCCAAGAATGACGAATCTACAAAAACAAAATCAAGCAATCGGGAAATAGACATGCTTCCACATGTCGAGATTGCACTGACCAATCAAAAACTGCACACCAGCAAACAATGGACTGGCGAGAATATAGTTTGGCTATCTGCGCAAATAGGTCATTCTAATGTGTTAATTACAGCTAAAACATATGCACGCTGAATTAACAATAATGGGCAACATGGGACAAAGGCAGCCGAGATGTACGGGCAACATTTAGGCAGAACTAACAAATAGTCC
>JAJFJH010000375.1 GCA_021774155.1 Nitrosomonas sp. | reverse complement strand
CACAACGAAGAAGCCTGAAGATGGCATTATATTTTTTCAAACTAGCGGGACCTGTTTGGCTTTGTACCCATTGGATAAATTAGCCGAGGATGTTTCTCCCAGCTATCCAGTTGATCGAGGCGGATTTTCTGGAATTACTTTGGCCTATAATGCAAAGAGTAAAGAAGAAGTGAAGATTACATTGGCCCTGGCCGAAGGGTGCGGAGGTAAGATTCAAGAGCCGGCCCAAGATGTTTCTTGGGTGGTTACAGTGGCTACTTTTCTGACCCTGATGGTTACTTGTGGGAAGTAGCGTATGCTGACAGTTGGGTGTTCAATAGAGACGGCAGCCTAGTCATTGAGTAGTTGCATAATAAACGGCAGTTGCCGGACATGCCTACGCTACACTTCGGTACGTCGCAAAGCTGGGTGTTATCTCTGTTGAAAATGAATTTTGCACTACTCCGCCATCTGCAGACTAAAAGGCAGGCATTACTTGATACATATTCATTGCTTCAACCCGACTTGCCATCCACCCGTTCCCGCCAAAAAATAGGTGCGTAACGCGCAGCCCAGATAACGAAGCAGGCGAGCCAGATGAGTCCGGCGAGCAAGTAGAAATGGTTCGCGTAGTTTGCTATGGCGGGTACGATGTCTGCCAATACTCTGAAAATGGCAGCTGCTTGAAAGCCGATGAATAGCAACCATGTGAAGTTGTCTAGTACCAGTGGTCTGCCGGAATGGCCGATGGTGACACGTGATGCCATGCCTAGCACGATGCTGGCGAAGTAGCCGATGGCGAGTGCGTGTAGGGGTGCAAGGCCAAAGGGCATGATGGCGTCATCGCTGAGAAATAGTATTAAGCTTTGTATGCCGTAGAGCAGCATAGATAGGCTCAACCAAGCAAACGAAATGTGTAATACGGCGAGTAAACTGACGCTAAAGCTGCGCAGGAATCCCCAGGTGAATGACAGGTATAACGCGCAGATTGCCAGCGGGAAATCGACCAGCCATAAATACGGCAAGGCATCGAGTAGTTGTAAAATACCGTGACCTGCTGAGCAGGCTAGCATCACCCAGAGCATCCAATAGGGGCGCACCAGCACATAGTTGTCTAACACTCGGCTGGAGAAAAACGGGATCATGCGGTGTGAAACGGTCATGACAATGGGTAACAAGAAGAACCAGATACCCGCGACACGGGAGAAAGTCAGTAGTGACCAGTTGTCGGTTAACAACCAGAGTAAATAGGCAGCGACGCCCAGGCAACCAAAACCCAATGCGACGCTGGTGACTTTGGCATGGCGTTTGTCTTCGCCGGACGCGCTTATTAAGACGCGTTGCAGGGCATAGAATGCAACGCACCAGCCGATGAGCATGGTGGCTACGCCGTAAACGACAATGGATTGGTCGACGATTAGACCAGCATAAAACATGACGACGCCGATTGTGATTAACAGGCAGGTGGCGATGTAATGGCTCGGTTTGATTTTGTCGCCACTCATCCAATTGGGGTAGGTGGTGAATAGAAAACCAAAAATAAACAGTGGGAGAAAACCGTAAATCATCAAAAAGGCATGTGCCCAAGAGGGTGCGACACTCCATACAGTTGGCGCGCCTAACATGCCATAACGCCCGACCAGTTCAAACACCCACCACAGCATTGTCATCACGCCTTGTAGTGCGCCGACTAGAAACAAGCTGCGATGGGGTGCAGCCGCCAAATGATGCCAGATAGATGCTTGTTTACTCATGCCTATTCCTTGAAAAGATAACGTTGCAATTTCTCTTAATGCCACTTATTTGTTATGATACGCAACATTTTTTTGATTTTTAGCCTACATGCTCAATATTGATTTACATTGTCACTCGACAATTTCTGATGGCCTGCTGACTCCAACGAAGTTAGTGGAACATGCCGCCAAACGGGGCGTCAAAACAATCGCATTGACTGACCATGATGATGTTGCCGGATTAGATGAAGCTCGCGAAGTCGCCGAGTCAGAAAATATCACATTTATTAATGGTGTGGAAATTTCTGTTACTTGGCGTGGCCGCGTCATACACATTCTTGGTTTAGGTATTGACCCTAAATACCCGCCGTTAGCCGAAGGATTGGCAGGGATTCGTGAAGGGCGAGCGGGACGTGCAAGAAAGATGGCGGCCCAACTGGATAAATGCGGCATTCATGGTAGTTTGGAAGGTGCCTATAAACACGTAGGTGAGCGGCGATTAATTGGTCGTTTGCATTTTGCGCGCTTCTTGGTCGAGCAGGGTCATGCCAAAAATATCAAGTCAGTTTTTAAAAAATATCTGGTAAAGGGCAAGCCAGGATATACAGATCATCGATGGGCAGCTTTGTGTGATGCGGTGGATTGGATCCGTGGAAGCGGTGGTATTGCTGCGATTGCACATCCGGCACGTTATCAATTAGGTAAGAATGTGCTGGATGATTTGTTGCATGAGTTTCGTCAGTTAGGTGGTGCAGCCATTGAAGTCATTACCGCCAGTCATACTGAAGATCAGGTCTTGGTGTTTGCTCAACATGCACAGCGTATGGGGTTTTTGGCTTCCTGTGGTTCAGATTATCATGGTCCCGGAGAAAGTTTTTTTGACTTGGGACAATTGCCAGATCTACCCGCCGGATGCACACCGATATGGCATGATTGGGACGTGGCCTATGAATAAACTCCATATTTCTTGTCTATGCTGTAATATTGCGCTGGTCTAAAGCTGATAACATTTTTTGTTGATACGTGGCCCAATTTTTCTCTATTCATTCAGATAATCCGCATCTGCGACTGATACGACAAGCCGTCAGTATCGTACGCGCTGGCGGTATCATTGTTTATCCAACCGATTCTTGTTATGCGCTGGGTTGCCAATTAGGCGACAAAGCGGCAATGACGCGCATTCGTACGATTCGAGAAGTTGATGATAAACATCATTTCACCTTGGTATGTAAAGATTTAGCGGAAATTGCGCATTACGCTAAAATAGATAACAGTCAATATCGTTTACTCAAAGCGACAACACCGGGTAATTACACTTTTATACTCCAAGCTAGCCGCGAAGTACCTCGTCGTTTGCAGCACCCGAAGCGCAACACCATTGGACTGAGGATTCCAGAGCATCCAGTGGTGCAAGCATTGCTAGAAGAACTCGGTGAGCCTTTATTAAGCTCCACACTCATATTACCCACCGATGATTATCCACTGAATGATGCCGAAGAAATTCGTGAGCGCCTTGAGCATCATGTTGAGTTGGTGATGGATGCGGGTTCTTGTGGCGTTGATATGACCACGGTGATTGATTTGACAAGCGATGTCCCGGAACTAATTCGGGCAGGTAAAGGGAGTCTAGAGCCATTTGGAATAACGAATGGATAGCATGATTCAGGGCATTGCCATTTATGCCTTGCCGGTTATTCTTGCGATTACCTTACATGAAGCTGCGCATGGTTATGCCGCAAAGCATTGTGGTGATAACACCGCTGAGTTAGAAGGGCGTATCAGTTTGAATCCAATGCGCCATGTTGATCCCATAGGTACGATTGTTGTGCCGCTCACCATGTTTATTGTCAGTAAATTAACGCTTGGCGCGGGTTTTCTTTTTGGTTGGGCCAAACCGGTGCCGGTTAACTTTGCGAATTTAAACCGACCCAAGCGAGACATGCTTTGGGTAGCGGTAGCAGGCCCTGCGGCCAATCTTTTTATGGCGTTGTGCTGGGCATTGGTGATCAAGCTGGGCTTAGCCATACCAGAGAGCGATTTTGTCAAGCCAATGATTCTCATGGGCATTGCCGGTATAAAAATTAATGTTTTGTTGATGGTGTTGAATTTGCTGCCACTGCCGCCATTGGATGGGGGTCGTATGATGGTGAGTTTACTGCCGCAGCGTTTGGGTTATTACTTTGCTCATATTGAACCTTATGGCTTAATAATATTGCTGGTATTGTTATTTAGCGGTGTACTGGGTGCGGTGATTTGGCCTGTTATGACCGAGATAAACAAAATCATCGCATTGTTTTTTGGATTGTATATTTAATAACTAATTTAGGACAAGTAAGATGTTTTCTGACCGCGTTTTATCAGGGATGCGCCCGACAGGTGGCCTGCATTTAGGACACTACCACGGGGTTTTGAAAAACTGGGTCGTGTTGCAACAAGAATATGAGTGTTTGTTTTTTGTGGCTGATTGGCATGCACTGACAACACATTACGACTGCCCAGAAATCATCGAAAAAAATGTCTGGGACATGGTTGTTGACTGGTTGGCTGCGGGAGTTGATCCTTCTCAGGCTACCTTATTTATTCAGTCGAAAGTACCTGCCCATGCTGAGCTATATACCTTGCTGTCAATGATGACGCCGCTGGGTTGGTTGGAACGGGTGCCAACGTATAAAGATCAGCAAGAAAAACTAACTGAAAAAGACTTAAGCACATATGGCTTTTTGGGTTATCCATTGCTGCAAAGTGCAGATATTTTGATTTACCGCGCTAATCGTGTACCTGTTGGCGAAGATCAAGCACCGCATCTTGAGTTTACACGCGAAATTTCGCGTCGCTTTAATCATATCTATGGCAAAGAACCTGGGTTTGAAGAAAAAGCCCAGTTAGCCATCAAGAAGCTGGGTTCTAAGAAATCTAAGCTTTACAGTGAATTGCGTAATAGTTACCAAGAACAGGGTGATGAGGGTGCGTTGGCTGCAGCGAAGTCATTGCTTGATGAACAACAAAACCTAAGCATGGGTGACTTTGAGCGGCTGTTTGGTTACTTGGAAGGTGGTGGCAAGATGATTCTATCTGAACCGGAAACCATGCTGACGGCTGCGTCAAGAATGCCGGGGCTTGATGGTCAGAAGATGTCGAAATCATATAACAACACCATTAGCCTGCGTGAAGATGCAGACAGTGTGCGCAAGAAGATACGTACCATGCCAACAGACCCGGCACGGGTTCGACGCACGGATCCGGGTGATCCGGCTAAATGTCCTGTTTGGCAATTTCATGTGGTTTATTCAGATGATAAAACTAGAGCATGGGTGCAAGAAGGCTGTAAAACCGCAAGTATTGGCTGCCTGGAATGTAAACAACCTATGATTGATGCCGTTATTTCTGAACAAGAACCCATGCATGCGCGCGCTAAAATGTATGAGGAAGACCCCACGTTGGTGCGTAATATTATCGCTGATGGTTGCGAGAGGGCTAACGCACTGGCTGAGGAGACTATGCGAGATGTCAGAGCGGCAATGGGTTTAGGCTACCCTTAATCAATCCCTTACCAGGAGACTATGAATCAGCCAACTGATGCTGTTGATAAAGATCCTGTAGCGAAGATCTGCGGCGAGCCTTTGATGGAAATCCCGCGGGATTTGTACATCCCACCTGAGGCTTTGGAGGTGTTTCTTGATACGTTTCAAGGACCGCTGGACTTGCTGCTCTACCTCATTCGTAAACACAATCTCGACATTCTCGATATTCCCATGGCAGAACTAACGAAGCAATATATGGCCTATGTTGAGTTGATGCGTATTGATCAGCTCGAACTCGCTGCTGAATACTTGCTCATGACGGCGTTGTTGATTGAAATCAAATCACGCATGTTATTACCCACTCCTGTTACTGCCACTGAAGAAGAGCAAGATCCTCGAGCTGAGTTGGTGCGTCGTTTATTAGAATACGAACAAATCAAACTTGCTGCATTTAAGTTGAACGAGATTCCGCAAGCAGAACGAGATTTTTCACTGGCTCAAGTATGGATTGAGAAAGAAACGGTTCTTAACCCGCCGCAGGTTGATGTTGATGATTTGCGCAATGCATGGGTGACCTTGTTAACGCGTGCAAAAGTTAACCGGCATCATCATATTACTCGTGAATCGTTATCTGTTCGTGCGCACATGAGCCAAGTGCTACGTTACTTGCAAGATCGTCAATTGGTTGAGTTTTATGATTTATTTAGTCCTCAAGCCAATGTCGCTGAAGTCGTCGTTATTTTTCTTGCATTGCTTGAGCTTGCCAAAGAAACGCTGGTGGAAATCACACAATCTGAAACGTTTGGAATAATCTATGTCCGATCAATTGAGTCCTAATATTACCGATCCGCTAAATCCTGAAACGGTTAAACGCGTGTTAGAAACAGCCTTGTTGACATCGCAAGAACCGCTTTCATTGTCAGAACTTAAAAAGTTATTCAATGACGAGCTAAGCGCTGAAGTATTGCGTAAATTCCTGGAAGAGTTACGTGAGCAGTGGACTGAACGTGGCATCAATCTTGTGACAGTCGCTGGCGGTTGGCGCTTTCATACCACACTTGAAATGCAATTATTTCTCGACCGACTCAGCCCGATTAAACCACCGCGCTATTCTCGTGCAGTATTGGAAACCATTGCTATTATTGCTTACCGCCAACCGGCAACGCGTGGTGATATTGAGGGGATTCGTGGTGTTGCTGTTTCTAGTGCAATTATGAAAACATTGGAAGGCCGTGGCTGGATAGAAGCCATCGGTCATCGTGACGTACCAGGTAGGCCGGCATTGTACGCGACCACTAAGAAATTCCTAGATGATCTTAGTTTGCGCACATTGGATGAGCTGCCGCCACTGGAAGAACTTGGTTCGTTGGTTGATTCAACAGAAAAACAAGAAGCGTTGCCCATTGAAGAACCTGTTACTTAATGACGCTGAGTTAGTTTGTTGTCTTACTCTTGCTAGTTAATTCAGGTGTCAAATGAGGTGCAATGACTTGCAGCAATTGCCCAAAAACTTTGGGATTTCCTGCGACTATTTTGCCACATTCAATGTGTGTTTCGTTGCCTTCCAAATCACCAACTAGCCCGCCGGCTTCAGTAATAAGTAAGCATCCTGCGGCGATATCCCAAGGTGCCAGCCCAATTTCCCAAAAACCGTCATAACGCCCCGCCGCAACATACGCTAAATCCAACGCAGCTGAACCCGGGCGGCGAATACCGACAGTTCTTGGTGCAATATCCTTAAACATTGCCATATAAGCATCCATATGGGTGAAGTCTCGGAACGGGAAGCCTGTGCCAATCAGACTGTCAGACAGTTTGGTGCGCTTACTGACTCGTATGCGGCGGTCATTCAAATAAGCACCGCGTCCACGGCTGGCAACAAACAATTCATCATTGGTTGGGTCATAAATTACCGCTTGATTCAACACACCTTTATGCATTAATGCAATCGAGACGGAGTACTGAGGAAAACCATGTAGAAAATTGGTCGTGCCATCCAAGGGGTCAATAATCCATAAAAATTCTGGTTGTTCCTGGTCACCTTGTGTGCCACTTTCTTCAGCGAGAATTGAATGGTTAGGATATGTGTCTAAGATGGTTTTGATAATGGCTTCTTCAGCGGCGCCATCAACTTCACTGACGAAATCACTATGTGATTTTTTTGATACGTGTAATAAATCTAAATTCTGAGATGCGCGGTTGATAATACCACCAGCACGACGTGCGGCTTTTACCGCAATAGTAAGCATGGGATGCATATTTAAGAGCCAAAATTTTAAAGATGCGAGATTTTACCTGGATATCTTAATGGTTGTTGGGATTTAAATGATTAGCTGTTTTTGGTTGAGTGTATTATTGTTGGTTGAGATTGTATTAAATAAGATTCCCAGTCACCGCTTATATCAGTAATTTCTGGGCATCTACAATTCCCTGCGGGTTTTAAAATTAAATGCACATGGTTTGTCATCAGACAATCAGCCCAAATTTCAATGCCCTCGTTATTGCACCATTCTTTGAGTAAACCAAGATAAAAAATGTAATCATCATCACAGAAAAACACACTCTGACGCGGTTGCCTCGTTGGATAATGTGGTGCGGATATCCCGGTAAAATTACCCTCGCTAGCCTTGCCATGGAAACATTCCAACATAGTTAAGCATTGTATCCCCAGAACTTGTCCCCAGAACTACAGTGTGTCTATAAAGAAGGAGAAATTGATTTAACGCAAGATTTGGTCATTGAGGTAATGTCATTAACGGATACTGCTTTACATCGCCATTCACTTGCTTTAAAAGTTGAACGTACGAGTTATCTTACGTAAACATCGTGCTCTAAATTGGTAGTAAATATGCATTGGGCCAGATCCCTAACTAAAAAAGCCAATTCTTAGAGTCAACGCAATTTGGGGTTTCGCACTTACTTACATGTTTATTGAATTCAGGTGCCCCTACTTTAGTACATGACGATAATTCTTACGCTGGTTGTTTGGTACAAACAGGTTTTTTCATCAACTCATTGTTTAATAGTTGATTTGATGGGGTGGCATAAAATTTGCTCTAACAGCCTTAAGCAATATGTTGCGATCAGTGAGACTAGAATGTAAACATATAAGGATAAAGAAAATGAAAAAATTATTAATAGCAGGAATAGTCGTCTTTACTACAGGGTTGATCGGTTCTGCTCAAGCAGAATCAATTCTGATGAACGCAAATTCAAATGCAAATTGTATAGAGCAATCCAGCAGCTCTCACCACATGGGCAAAAATACCACCGGGGGACATGTTGGCATGCCAACATTTTATGATTCAAGTCGAATGATAAATCTGGCTGAAAACCTCAAAAGAGTTGCGCAAGGCGATACGATACAGATCACTCGTTCAAGAGCTGATCTAGTCGCGAGGAGAGTGCTCAATTTCACAACGGAATATACAGTTGTTAAATCATCAGATCCAAATGATTCACACCTTGCAATACAAGTTAAACCTTATGGTGGTAATACGGTGAGGACACTAACCTTTAACGACTGGAAGCAATTTATTTTAAATGATAGAGGAGTAAATTTTCATCTGCGTTGCATTTAAAGAATTACTGGAATGATCTGGAAATGAGAGCGTAATTTGGAGCTTGTGAGTTTCATTGTGTTGATGTTTGGTTCCTGTAGCTGTACAGAAGGCGCTCTCAAACAGTCTTTTTTGGCTTCTTCTGTTGATTGAGCCCATTAATACAAGGTTCGGAGTACTAAAAACAAAAATTGACTGCGAGGATGGTTTCATAGTTCTGATCGAAACGGTTGTATTCCAAACGCAAGTCAATATTTTGCGAGAGTGAATGTCGCACTTCAAAATATGTGTGAAGAAATCTTAGGTATCGCCAAGCACAAAGGCCTGATAACCACCGGCAATTTTTATTTGCAATCCTCAGTAAAATCATAAAACGCACCGATTTCTAAATCACCGCCAAAGCGGTATCATGCTTCAAGTGACCGGAGAATTCAGTTTTTACATCGACGAAAGAGAATAGCCGCAGCGGTGAAAAATATTCTGGATGATTGGGAAAGCCACAGCCAAAATTGTTTTTGTAAGAATTAGAGTTCTAGAGAACTCTGGAAACATACATGGGCGACAATAACTCGCTGAAAGATAAATAATACTCATGTCCTTATGGCTCCGATAGATATTAAATCTACACTGTATTATACTGCCGCTCACGATTGTCAAGGAAATATGGGGAAATCTTAAAAATGTTTGAATGGTTGGCCAGCCCTGAGGCTTGGATTGCGTTAGGTACACTAACAGCCCTAGAGATTGTTCTAGGAATTGATAATATTATCTTCATCTCCATTCTTGTGGGCCGCTTACCTGAGGAACAGCGGGCGTTTGCTAGAAGATTGGGGCTTAGCCTTGCTATGATCGCGCGCTTGGCATTGCTATTTTCGATTTCATGGGTTATGGGATTAACAGAACCATGGATCAATATATTTGCTTATGAGATTTCAGGGCGCGATATCATTCTGATTGGAGGCGGGCTTTTTCTGGTAGCTAAAGCGACACATGAAATCCATAATAGCCTGGAGGGCGTTGAAGAGCAAAAGAGCGGTCCTGAGGTTGCAGCTGCTAGTATGGGGATGGTTTTGCTCCAAATCGCTCTTCTAGATATCGTGTTTTCATTTGATTCGGTCATTACGGCGGTCGGCTTGGTCGATGAAGTTTCTATCATGGCAATAGCCATTGTTCTTGCCGTATTCGTAATGCTTTTGGCGGCAGAATCTATCGGAAATTTTGTGGACAAACACCCCACAATCAAAATTCTTGCACTCTCGTTTCTCATACTGGTCGGTGTCACGCTCATGGTGGAGGGGTTCGATGTGCATGTACCGAAGGGCTATATTTATTTTGCGATGGCCTTTTCTGTCACAGTGGAAATGCTTAATATTCGCATGAGAAAAAAAAGGCGGAAACCAGTCAAACTCTACAAACAAATTTCAGAATAGTAGAAAGTGGTTATTATTAAGAAATCAGCTCAATTTGCTAGACTGAATAAAATTTTATGTGTCATTCAGCTTGTCTTAATAAAGCATCCAGCCAATCTTTCCAAAGTTGGTACTTCTCAAGTAGTGCATTGTTATTACTACTAGCTTTTATTTTTTCTGCGTGACGGGCATGTTTTGTTTTTAGCCCACTGGCAAGCAGTGCGGCACCTTGGAGGCTTGTTTCTTTTTGTTTTAAATGAAAAACGGGGAATGGCGCACATTGGGCGATGCCTTGTTGTAGAGAAGTTAGTTCAGAGAGTCCACCGGAGAGGTAAACTTGTGTGATGGGTGAGTCCTGGTGAAATTCTTCCAAAATGCGTGCAATGCGGAAAATGATGGCTTCGAGTAGTAGTGCGGTAATTTGTGTGGGTGTTAGTTGATCTGTTGGTTGCGAAAAGAACAACCCCCAGTCGTCACGAAAATAGGGCGCACCCAGGCCACTGGGTTCTGCGAGACAAAAAATATTTGTTGTGGCTAGGTGTTTAATTCGGCATTCTTTGACTGGGTAAGGTGCCAGTGCAGCGGCAATGGAATTGAGTGTGCCTTCAATGGCGGTATGCGTGTGATTTTGGGCATCTTGATAAATCAGTGTACGTAAATAGCCGTTAAACGTGTCTTTCTGCGTGGCTAAATAACGAATAACAAAGCCACCTGTACCTAAATTAACCAAGACTTCGGTTGGCTTGTTTGTCACACAGGCGATGAGTGCGGCAGACTGATCGCCTATGCTGGCACTGAGTGTCATGCCGTTATCTAGCGTTATATTCAGGCCAGCCGACAGCCTGATTTTCGGCAAGATGGACAATGGGATATTAAATAGATCACATAAAACAGGGGACCATTGTTGTTGATGAATGTCCATCAGCGAGGTGCGTGCAGCCATGGATGCGTCCATGATAGTGTGCTTTCCGTGAGTCCAGCGCCAAATAATAAACGTATCCAACGTGCCAACAAGCCATTCGCTTCGCATCAGTTTCTCGCGCCAAGCAGGGTGGTCTTGCAGCAAAATGCTGAGCTTGGGCGCGAAATAATAAGGTGTTAAGCGTAAACCAGTGAGTTGGCGAATGGTGGGTTCGTTTGCGTGCAGGCCTTCACAGCGAGGGGTGCCGCGATTGTCTTGCCATGAAATGAGCGGTGTGATTGGCCGCCCATTGGCTTTTTCCCAGATGAGAAAAGAGGAGCGTTGGCTGCATAGTCCCAATGGTGGATTGGGCGGATTGTTCGCGATCTGTGCGTGACATTGCTGGAGTACTTGTTCAGCTGTTTCGACATAACGTAGAGCATCGCTTTCATAGTGGCCTTGGTCGGTTGTGATTTTGGGCGCAGGTTGTGAAATGAGATTGTGTAGCTGGCCGTGTTCATCCAGTAAGGCCGCTTTAATGGATGTTGTGCCCAGATCAAGGGCAATGGCTTTAATTAGTGGAGCATCCATTGCTGGCGGCAGTGTTCAATTTCTGCGTCGATGGTTGCGGCATTCCAATTCATGATGTCCGCGATGTGAGTGGCAATTTGTTGTAAATCGTGGGTGGTTAATTGTGTCAGGATTAATAATGGCATACGACGACGTAGTAGGTCATCCAGGTGTACGACCATTTCGGTGCCTGCACAAAACTCTAAATCAGCAAAAATAAAGGGTACTGATGGAGTGATGCGTCGCGCCAAATTAGGGTTTGTTTCAATATTCTGAAGAATTTCAACTACGCGCGAGCCGTGGCGTCGAATCAACCATGTGGCACTTTTAGCATCAACACCTAGTTGAATGCTCTTTTGCAACATAGATGAGAACCAGCCTGTGAAATCTTCTTGTGGTGCCCATGGAAACGGTCTGTCTTGTGTGGCACAAGGTGTTTTTACGCCTAATTCTGAGCATATGGTGTCAACAATGTGGCTGCCATCTTGTCGTGCAGAGGTTATTTTGCCGCCGATGGAATAATGCACGCCGTTTTCAGTTGTTTTTAATTCCCAATCACGACTAATGGCTGAAGGTTCTGATGCGGCACTTTGTTTCAGTACTCGCACACCGGCAAAGCGACCGATGATGTCTGATTCCGTCCAGTCTGTTTTGAGATAATCATTGGCTGCGGCTAGTAAGTAATTAATATCGCTTGCGTTAACGCTGGCGCGTGTTGGGTTGTCGTAGTAATCGGTGTCAGTCGTACCTAATAGTGTGCGACCGTACCATGGAATCATAAAGAAAACGCGTCCATCCGATTTGGCCTTTAGTAACAAAGCTTCATCTTTCAAGATGGTAGGCATGATTAAGTGAATACCTTTTGTCATGCGGCACCAGTTATGACCCTGTTCAGTGCCTGTTATCCATTGACCTGTAGCATTTACAATTTGCCTAGCGTAGATTTCTTGCTCGCTGCCAGTTAATTGATCGTTAATAAGAGCGCCAGTCGCTTGTCCATTCGTTTCCAAAACTTGTGTCATTTTGCAGAAATTGACCGCAACTGCGCCTGCATTCATCGCACCTGAAATTAATTCCAATACTAAGCGAGCATCGTCGGTTTGGGCGTCAGCATAAGTAAAGCCACCCTTGAGGATGGACGGATCGAGCGCTGGAAAGTGTTTGGTGAAACTTACTTGCTTGAGATGACGGTGGCGCATGGTCGGGTTGGTGTCGCCAGCGAACCAGTCATAGAGTATTAAGCCTAGTTTATAGCGCAACCAGTTAATTGGGCTGTTAGTCGTCACTGGAATGCCAAAACGTAGCGGCCATACGCGATGAGGCGCAACTTTTAATAACATTTGGCGCTCAACAAGTGATTTCTTTACTAGTTTGAAATCATAAGATTCCAAATAGCGTAAGCCGCCGTGGATTAACTTACTAGAAGATGAAGAGGTAGTGCAGGCCCAGTCATCTTGTTCGACGATGGCAACACTGAGGCCGCGAAGCGCTGCATCATAGGCGGTCCATGCGCCGTAGATACCACCGCCACAGACCAGGAGGTCAAATTTATGGCTGCCGAGTAATGAGAAGTCGCGTTTCATGCATTGCGTATTTTTAGCGCCTTATCTGGGAAATCGCTAATCAGCGTGTCAACGCCGAGCTCAAGTGCTTTATTTATTTCTTCGTCATTATTGCATGTATAAGTCGCAATATGTTTGTCGTGTTTGTGTAATAGGTTAACCATGTCTTTATTCAAAGACTGTATAGGTATACAAAGTCCGTGAAGAAATGGCTGAGTGCTAAGGATTTCATCTGCATCTGTAATCGTCTGGTCATCATTAAAGTTATAAATTAAAGGGAAGCCAGGTTTGTAGTGATGCGCATAGACTAAGCTGTCAAGATTAAACGAAGATACGACGATGTGGTGCGCACTGATGGTGCCAATGATATTGAGTGTTTGCCGAATCTTTATTTCATGGCGCAATGTCGACTCCCATTCGCGGTTCTTAACTTCGATTAATAACTGGCATCGTGCGTGGTAGGTTTCAATAAATGCTTGCAGGCTCATGACCCCTTGGTGCTTGTTTTTCGGCGTATAGTTGCTCGTAAACTCCATAGACTTTAATTGTTCATAATTAAAATCATCAATACGTTTATCTGGCAACCCTGCTTTATCAAGAAAACGGTCATGCCAGAGCACCGTTATCTCATCACGAGTAAGCTGAACGTCAGTTTCTATACCATCAATCGCATAAGCGAGCGCTTTGTCAAAAGCCGGGCGCGTGTTTTCCAAGGCTTCCGTGCTGGCACCACGATGAGCGAATATCTGGCTGTGTTTGGTTGAGTTCATATTGTGTATTTGTCACTTATGCATATTTAGTCTGAGAATTTTTGCATGAATATGATTGGTGTCAGTGTAAATGAACGGGAAGTTTATGGGCTGTTTTTTCGTTCATTCGGTAAATGCGTATATGCGGACTCAGCCGACCAGAATATATTTGGCTTCATGCAACGCCATAGTTTTCAGTTTAGCAATCGAAAGGGGTGAGCTCAAGTTCTTAGTGCAACATTTAATCTCTTTATTCGGCAATTTCTGAACATCAATGTGCATAGTCTGGTTGCTAGGGTATGAGTGAAAAATAAAACGCTTGCTCAGGTGTCTTTTGCAATTGTACAAAAGAATGCCCGTATCACCAGCTTCTTCAATATTCTGTCGACAAACTTTACATTTAATGTTTATTTGTGATTTATTATGATTCTCTATTAATTTTATAATGATTATAATCAAGTATATATATTATAAATAGTATTATTGGCATATTAATTGCTTATATTGAAAATAATTGCTTTTTTATGAAATCTTTTTTTAAAAAGGCATTAAGCAACGATAGAAATTAAATTAAGGAGATTATGATGTCTATTAGAAAAAAATTATCGAGCTCTCAAGCTAACGTAGTGGGACGTAAATGCGCCGCCACTTTTGCTGCTGCCTCACTGGCAATGTTATTATCAATTGGATCATCACATGCCGCTCCAATAAAGACTGACTTTGTCTTCATGATTGATGCAACAGCTTCCATGGCCGGTGAAATAGCGGGAGTTCGTGCCGGTTTTTCTTCGTTTGTCGGAAGCTTAAATGCAGCAACGGTTGACGCCCGTTATGCTGTGGTAGTGTATGGCGGTGCCCCAGAATTGACACTTGATTTTACTTCCAGTGGTTCAGCTGCACAGACTGCGCTTAATAACATAACAATTGGAGCGAACCCCGGCATACAAAATAATCACAACTTCAATCCTGAGGCTGGACTCGAAGTTATTCGAATGGTCCTGGGTGCCGCACCTAATAGCAATCTTGCTAATAACAATATTCCTCAAGATGGAATTCTTAACTTCCGCGCGGATGCACGTAAGAATTTGATTTTGGTAACCGATGAAGATTCAGATAATCCATACTACAATGCGAATGATGGTTTTAACTTGCAACAAGAAGTGGATGCGACCGCATTGGCAGTGATCGCTAATAGCGCCTTTCTAAATATGTTGGTCAGTCATGATGCAAATTCTGAGCAACAATATGGCGACTATATTCATGATGTGTCGGATGCAGATCTTCTGAACTTTGATGCTGCTGCAACATTGGCCAATTTAAATGGCAGCACTATAACCGACAATAGCTTACAGGCACAGGTTCTTACGGCAGGCCTCTTAGCTAGAACATTTAATGTTGCTGGTGCTAATAATGCCGACTTTGTAAACAACTTCTTTGCAGCGAAGCTTGAAGAAGTGCTTACGGATCCAGGGCTGCCTCCAACCACAGTTCCTGAGCCTAGTATCCTTGCTCTTCTGGGTCTTGGTCTAGTAGGGTTTGGATTTTCACGGAGAAAGGGGAAAGTATAAGGGGAGTAGTAAGTAAAAAAGCCTCGACTAGGTCGAGGCTTTTTTATGCCCGCTACATTCAATCTGCAAGTTCACCACTAACCACAAGGTAACTTCAACTTAGAAGTGCCTCTTTGTTAATAATATGGCAATGTAGCCAACATTATTGGATAGAAGTTCTAATGGAGATGATTAACAGTCATTCTTTTTCGCTATTGACAACTATATGTCTTTAATTCTTTGCGTGCAGCTTGATAGGCGGGGTAAATGCTTTCTACTAAATACCAAAACGCTGGTGAGTGGTTCATCTCAATGAGATGCGCTAATTCATGGGCGACGACATAATCCACTAGGTGAATGGGCATTTGGATTAGTCGCCAGTTTAATCGAATAACGCCGTGTGAATTGCAGCTGCCCCAGCGGGTTTTTGCGCGGGACAGTCGTATCGGTGGTACGGGTACGCGGAGCATTTTGACATACCATTCAACACGTTTATTAAAGCAGGTGATGGCATGTTTGTTGTACCAAGCCATGACGAATGTCTCGATTTGATGAGGGGTTAGGGTGATGGGATTGTGTTCTTTGGTTGGCGATTTCCCTGGTGTCATTTGGATGGCATCTGATGAACTTAGTGCCAGATGCCAGAATTGTCCTAGTAATGGGAAAGCGCTATCTTTTTCCCAAATTAATTGAGTCAGTTGTCTATTTCTCTGCCGAGTAAGGTTCTTAATCAACCACTTGGTTTTCTTGGCTAATAAAGACTCAATGCTTGTTAATGGTTCGTTAAGTGGTGCACTAACCGTTAGGCCGTGGCCATTAATTCTTAATCCGATGGAGCGGCGGCTACTGCGTTTGAATGTGTAGTCAATTTTTTGACCATTCAGAACAATGCAACGCGTTTCAATCACTTTCTTTTCGGTTGCTGATACGCGCTGTTTCTTGTTCTATCCAGGCTTCTACCTTGGCATTAAGTTCGTCAGCGTCTAGGCCGGTTTGATCAATGGGTTTGCCAACACTCACGGTGATGGTGCCTGGGTGCTTAATGAAAGCATTTCTCCCCCAAAGCTCGCCAGCATTATGCGCCACAGGCACAACGGGTACGTCAGTATGCGTTGCAAGCCATGCGCCGCCAATTTTATATTTACCTTTTTTACCGGGCGCGATGCGAGTGCCTTCAGGAAAAATGACTACCCAGAAGCCATGCTTAAGTCGATCTCTCCCTTGTTCAACCACTTGTTCCAGAGCGGCTTTTCCAGAGCTGCGATCAATGGCAATTGGGCTTGTCATGGACAAACCCCAGCCAAAGAATGGAATGCGTAGCAGTTCCTTCTTAAGCACCCAAACTTGTGGCGGAAATATTTTTTGGAAGGCCATTGTTTCCCATGCTGACTGGTGCTTAGATAGCACAATGCTCGGTGTTTTAGGGATGTTTTCTTCGCCCAGTACGCGGTAATTGACGCCACAAATCACCCGCAACAGAAATAACATGGTGCGTGTCCAGGTGGATGTCACACGGTAACGATTATGGGCAGAGAGTGGGAAACAGGCGAGTGTGAATATTGCGTAAGGCGCGGTGATAATAATTTGCAAGCCCATATAAATCGTAGAACGTATGATTGCTAACATCACGATTTTCCTAATAGAGCTTCAACGAAGCTTGCTAAATCATCAAAAATTTTTGTGCCGTCTGGCAGTGTATGCTTGGCTTTTGTTCTTTCACCTTTGCCAGTTAATACCAATATCGGCAAAGCGTCCACTTTTGCGGCAGCTTGCATGTCTCGCAATGAGTCACCAATGATCGGAATGCTCTTGAGGTCAACACCATATCGCTGAATAATCTCGCTGTACATTCCTATTTTGGGCTTACAGCAATTGCGTTTATCGGCTTTGGCGTGGGGGCAAAAGAATATGGCATCAATGCGTCCACCAGCTTGGCTCACCGCTTTATACATTTTTTCATTAATGGTGTTAAATGTTTCCATGTCCATTAATCCACGTCCAACACCTGATTGGTTGGTGGCAATTATTACCCGGTAACCCGCTTGTGAGAGTCGAGCTAAAGCCGCTAGACTTCTTGGAATGGGTTTCCACTCGTCGGGGGTTTTAATAAACGTGTCACTACTGAAATTAATGACGCCACTATTATCGAGAATGATCAGTTTCATATTAGGTAGCTAATCTTGAAATATCTGCAACACGGTTCATGGTTTGCTGTAGCTGAGCCAATAATGCCAGCCGATTGTGCCGTAAGGACTCATCTTCTGCATTGACCATCACGTTATCAAAGAAAGTATCAACGGGCGTTTTCAGGGCAGCCAAGGTTTGCAATGACGTGGTGTAATCACCAGCCAAAAATGTTTTCTCCGTTTGCAGCAACACACCTGTTAACGCTTGATGCAGTGCTTGCTCAGCTGGCTCGTGCAGTAGATTAACATCGATTTTACTATGGGTGCCTTCTTTTACCTTCTTAAGAATATTGCCCACGCGTTTATTAGCGGCAGCTAGGCTGATGGCCTCTGGTAAGTCCGCAAAAGCACGCACAGCCGCAAGGCGTTTGGGTATGTCGCTCAAAGTTTGCGGGCGTAAACTGAGTACGGCATCGACTTCTTGAGGGCTATAACCTTGGTCACGCAGACTGCCGGCTAAGCGTTCATAGATGAAAGTGAGTAACTGTTCTCTGACTTCATCTGGAACATGACGATGACCATGACCGACACCTCCTATTTTTTCTCCAGCAGCCCGTCTAGTATCTGTACTGCGTTGCAACCAACGTGTTGGAATATCTCGATCATTGAAGATTTGAATGACTAGCTGTACTAAATCCTGCAGCTCAAGCGGTAAATCTTTTTCGATAAGCAAACGAATAACGCCCAGCGCATGTCGGCGCAGTGCAAACGGATCTTTGTCGCCGGTTGGAATCTGGCCAATGCTGTACATACTGACCAACGTTTCCAATTTGTCAGCTAATGCGACGCATACGCCTGCTTGATTACGCGGCAGTTCATCACCCGCAAAGCGTGGTTTGTAGTGGTCTTCAATGGCAAATGCAACTTCATCATTGAGTCCCTCATGTTGTGCATAATAACGCCCCATGATGCCTTGCAGCTCAGGAAACTCGCCCACCATGTCGGTGAGTAAATCAGCCTTTGCCAAGGTGGCAGCTTCATCCGCTTGTGCGGCTAATTTATCGTCACCCAATTGTTGACCAATCGAACGGGCGATGGCGCGGACATAATCAATGCGTAAACCTTGTGTGCCAATCTTGTTGTGGTACACAACCTTATCTAAATCTGGAATGCGCGAGGCCAGCGTTTTTTTACGATCTTGATCAAAGAAAAACTTAGCATCAGCCAAACGTGAGCGCACCACACGCTCATTTCCGCTAACCACATCGCTAGTATCTGCGGGACAAATATTAGAAACTAGCAGAAATTTATTGGCGAGCTTGCCATCTTCATGAAACATCGGAAAATATTTCTGATTCGCTTTCATAGTCAGGATAAGACATTCTTGTGGCACGTCGAGATATTCCAGTTCAAATTTACCAACCAGTACGTTGGGATGCTCAACCAATGCGGTTACTTCATTCAGCAAATCGTCGTCATCAATGGGTTTAAGGTTTTCCTTGCTGGCAGCAGCTGCCAATTGATGCGAGATTTTTGCACGACGACCGACAAAACTGGCGATAACCATGCCTTCAGTTGCTAATTGCTGTACATAATCATCGGCGTTCTTCAACACAATGGGGTTCACTTTTGCCTCAAAACGATGTCCCTGTGTTTCACGGTCAGCGACTAGACCTAATATATTGACGGGTATCGTTTCCATGCCATGCAATGCAACGAGTGCATGGGCAGGGCGCACAAACTTGACACTTTCCCAGCCATCGGCCAATTGGTAAGTCATCACTTTTGGAATCGGTAATTTCGCCAGGGTTTCATCCAGTGCTTTTTGCAAACCATCCGCCAGCATTACACCCGTTTCAATACTGTCGAGAAACAGTGATTCAGCCTTTCCGTCTTGTTTTTGTTTTAATTGCGCAACCACTGATGCATCAGCACCAAGGCTGGCGAGTCGCTTGAGTAAGGCAGGCGTTGCATGCCCATCTTTATCTAAACCAATCGTCACGGGCATCAATTTATGTGACACGGGTTTGTCTTCGGCCTGTGTCGCCACTTGCGTGATATGCACTGCAAGGCGTCGTGGCGTGGCGTAAGTTGTTATAACGCTGTCACTCGCAGTCAAACCCTGTGTTTTTAGGCTGTCTGCCAACACTTCTGCAAAGCTGTTGCCCAGCTTGTAAAGTGATTTCGGTGGTAATTCTTCAACCAATAATTCAACTAATAAATTTTTCATCGCCATGCTCATCCCGCCTTCTTCGGCATTTGTTCAAACCATTCACGCGGTGCCATCGGAAAAGGTGGATCCAGGCGTTCACGACTCTCGTAATAAGCTTTAGCCACAAGCCGTGCCAATTTACGAATGCGTCCGATATAGGCGGCGCGTTCTGTTACTGAAATGGCGTTACGTGCGTCGAGTAGATTAAACGTATGCGCTGCTTTTAAAACTTGCTCATAAGCGGGTAATGCCAGTTGTTCCTCGATCAAGTAACTAGCTTCTTCCTCATGCTTGCCAAAGGCTAAGAATAAAAATTCGGTGTCGCTTTTCTCAAAGTTGTAGATTGATTGCTCGACTTCGTTTTGATGGAAAACATCACGATAAGTAACGCCTTCCGTCCAGACTAGATCGAAGACATTTTCGACACCCTGCAAGTACATTGCCAAGCGTTCTAGCCCATAAGTAATTTCACCGGTGATTGGCTTGCAATTAATGCCGCCCACTTGCTGAAAATAAGTGATTTGCGTCACCTCCATACCATTAAGCCACACTTCCCAGCCCAGTCCCCATGCACCTAGCGTCGGGTTTTCCCAGTCGTCTTCAACAAAACGAATATCGTTTTGTTTTAAATCAAAACCCAGGTCTTTAAGCGAACCTAAATATAAATCAAGAATATTCTTGGGCGACGGCTTAAGTATCACTTGGAACTGGTAATAATGTTGTAAGCGATTGGGGTTGTCGCCAAAGCGGCCATCTTTTGGACGACGGGCAGGCTGAACATAAGCAGCTTTCCAGGGTTCTGGTCCCAGTGCACGTAAGAATGTTGCGGTATGGCTTGTTCCTGCGCCGACTTCCATATCATAAGGTTGAAGTAAGGTGCAGCCCTGCTTGTCCCAGTAGTGCTGCAGGGTGAGTATAATTTCTTGGAATGTGAGTGTTGGCATGAAGGGCTTTTGTTGAAACCGTGGTAATCGTAACAGAGCGGATTTTACAGGGTTTTACGTG
>JAJFJH010000374.1 GCA_021774155.1 Nitrosomonas sp. | reverse complement strand
CCTCAGTCAGTTTTGAGTGACTCAATTGTTTAACGAATGAGCTTTTCTATGACTTTTCAATGGGATTCTGGGGCAACACACTCAATTATCGAAGGATAAGTAAAATGCGTCCCCAGAACTCTCAGAACTCCGGCGAATTCTCCCTAAACTTTAAGATGTTTAATCTAAGCCGCAATCGTTATTAGGGTTAAGACCGGAAGAAACCGGAAAACGATCTTTCCAATAATTGAAGGCGGCATCTTCCCTAAGTTCTGGCGCACTATTGGCTCCATCACCAAATTTATCACAAGAGTGGCTAAACTCATGCGTCAGCAACGCTGCATAGCATGCACGTCGATCAGCCTGCGGCATGGATGCGATATTGTTCATAAAGGAGTCAAATATCTTGATTTTTTGGTTGAAAGGTGACGCTTTACCCAATAGGCAATTACCATCATTGTCACAATCTGTTTTATTCATGCATTTCACTTTGCCATTTTTTGAAAATCGATTTTCTAAACAATTGCCCACATTGATGCCCGTATCGTTTTCCAATTTATTTTGAAATGCATTCCAGTCGTCGACGATATTCCATGCAACCGCCCGAATATCTTTTTCTTGGGTGCTATCACAATCAATCACATCGTCAAGCGCAGTCAGGGTACTATTGTTTGAAGAGTCATTAGTATTATTGTCCGATGTACCATTATCATTGTCCCAATCCTGAGGTTCGGTTGGACAATCAGGGTCATTGTTGCAAGTTAGATTGCAAATATTATCTGCACCACATCCTGTTGGCTCGCCTTCTACTGATGGTACCGCAAAGCTATTTGTTGCCATTATCCAACTTGTCGCTATTGCGCAAATAACTGCGACAATAGTTTTTCTTGTCAGGCTAAAACAATTGTGTCGTTTTAAATTGATAAAGAATTCCATGGTAACACCTCTTTTTTTAACGGATACGGATCCACACGAATACTTCGAGAGACTGTGAAATGCCGCAAATCAACCATACTCGAATGGTGCTCCAATAGTATGGTCTGCCTCTCATATCACACAGCTCTTATAGCTAAATTATCAACAAATTGAGTAGAGCGATGTGAGAAAACTCACAGGAATTCCTGGATTCAGAGGAGGATTCAGAGGACAATCAATTATCGAAAGATAAGTAAGTAATGCATCCCCGGAACCCCCGTTCTTGACAACCATAAAATACAAAAACTATATGAGCGATAACAAAAAAACAATCATAACGCCACTGAAAGATGGGCCATTAATAGTGGAGAACCTCACCAACTTTCATGGTGTCGATGGTGAAATAGAAACTACTTCTAGTATGGCTTTGTGTCGTTGTGGACAATCAAAAAATAAACCCTATTGTGACGGTAGTCATGTGACAGCAGGATTCACTGATGAACGAGGTGAGAATGAAAATGACAAACGCTTGGTTTTTAAAGGAAACCCTATCACCATCTATGAAAATGTGGCCATCTGCTCTCATGCCGGTTTTTGTCCAAACGGTAAGCCTGATCAATGGCGTCCAAAAACTGAACGCGGTGGCTTCACTGATGAGGAGTTGATTGCGAAGATTCGCAAATGCCCTTCTGGCGCATTGAGTTATGCACATGGTCAAACTGAATTTCGTGATCAACAGCGCGCCCCCAAAATAACTATAGTGAAAGATGGCCCATTGAATGTTGAAGGGAATATAGAGCTGCGAAATACTCAATGGGGTGAAGGTGCTTCCCAAGAACATTATTCATTGTGTCGATGTGGCGCTTCAAAAATGAAACCGTTTTGCGATGGTTCACATGATGAAGTATGGAAGAATGGCGAGGATGCTTTTTAGCCTAAATGCACCGCTCTGGCGTAAGTGGTCGGGTGAGTTTGATTGTTACCGGGGGGTTGCGCGTACCTGCTGATTTTATCAAGACTACGGCTATGGGTGCAGATGGTGTGGCGCTGGCTAATGCTTCTATTCAGGCCGCTGGCTGAGCGGTGAAGGCCCATTTTATAGCTGAACGTACAAAGCCAATTAAAAGCCTTCAACAACACCATCAGGTTCATAACCAGATAGATGCTATTGATCCTGCTTCACTGGTACTTGTTGCCGGTAGTCTTCACGTCTTTGTTTTTGTAACCGATTAAATTAAAATCGATTTTCTTTTGTTATTTTGATGATCGTCCCAAAGGTTTTCCAGAAAAAATGTCCTTTTCCTTCAGGTAACGCCGGTTCTCCAGGGTGCCATAAATGATGTCCCTCGATACACGTTGCGGATATTGTCCGTAACGTTGCTTGTAGGCTTCAACTTGTGCAAGCAGATCACAGCTTTCATGGAAGGCATCCCGGCTGATGCGATCAACACTGGCGATACCTTCTGTCGTCAAACTAACACTTAACTTAGCACCAAAAAGCTAATGATGAAACGGGTGGGTGCGTGTAATAACAGTGGGTAAAAGTTAAATTTTTTGCTGTTTGACAGCAGGGATTTATTTGTACTATTGACAGAGGCAGGCTAATGAATGACTCCTCTGATTCATGGAGCTAAATTTTTACATCGGTGTGAGATTTAACACAGACTATCAACTTCTGTTCGATTAAATTGGTAATCAATCTGGCAATCATTTGAATCTCGAATTTTGTCGGATAACATAAATCGATTCAGAAAAAAGGAGCTTATTATGAGAAACTTAATCATTAAAAATGCTTTGGTTTTGTTTGTATTGTTATACATGCAAAATGCTATGGCCGGTTCTGCCTTTTATACTGCAGTGGTAACGGCTGAAAAAGCCGGTATAGTTGATCGGACAGACATCTCTGCGCCGTCACACCATGCATGTGAATTTCGAAAAGGCGATGTAATCGCTAATTATATCGCGACAGGTTATACGATCATTAATGCATCGAGCTGTACGGCAATTAACCTACGGATACCTGAGTTGATTAAACCTGAATGGCTATGGCAACCTCGCTGGCCAGTTCCACCTGTCTGCTTAAGATGCCCACCTTGGGATTTGAATGTTCTCAATGTACTGGATCCAATTCTTGCGAAACAAGTAAATGAATTAAGCGAGAAATATCGTGTCGATGAGTATTTGAAAGAATTGCAAAACCTGCAAGAACAATTTGATCTACAAGGGTTCGATAAGGCGTTAGAAGAATTGGATGCGCAGCAGCAATTCAACTAACGATTGGTAGCAGTTTTACTATCAAATAAAAAGGCTTATACGAATTTCAGCCTTTTTATTTTCCTGCGCTTATTCCAATCGAATCCTGTCTTTCATCATAATTGAATATTCTGTCACCAGAATCCCCATATTAGGAGGTGAATTCAAGTACTAAGCGCAGCAACTTTTGTTTTAAAAGGGACTTCATAAGTAGTTCTGAGGTTTAAACATTTTCTTGACAGATGGCTTAATTTCTTAACAGTTTTCTGAATGACTTTATTACTGCTGGTTTGATAGAAATTAGATCCTTTAGGGAAGAGCCTTCTTAACAAGCCATTGGCGTGTTCATTTAAACCCATGCATTCTAGGGTCAGGTTGAGATTCCCCCGATTCATGGGACACGCACTAAATTATCGAAAGATAAGTAATGCGTCCCCAGAGCTCCTGAAAGTGTTGTCCTTGGAACTTGAAGCCACCTGTCGTAATAATGCTCTTTTATGGCGCTGATCCGAGCCATTGACCAATGCTAAGCGCGTTCATTACGAGTTCTACAGAAAGAGCCGCCAGAATCATCCCCATAACCCTAGTCAAGATCGACGCACCATTAACTCCAATGATTCTTAATATCTGGGTTGAGAACAGAAGTAATAGTAGCGTTATACCAAGGATGCCGATCGTGATGAGGGCTGTACCCATCTGTACAGAAATTGGATAGTCCTGATTGTCTGTGAGCAAAATTACTGCCAGAATCGCTCCAGGCGTTGCAGTGGCGGGTATAGCCAACGGGAAAACAGCAATATCATGTTCAGACTCTTGTTGCAATTGATGTGATTCTGAACCAAAAACCATCTGCAAACCAAAGAGAAACAAGATTATCCCTCCGCCCAGTTGAAAAGACATA
>JAJFJH010000373.1 GCA_021774155.1 Nitrosomonas sp. | reverse complement strand
CAACCACTCATCGACTCGTTCACACAACAGGAGCACTTCGATTCCCTTCTTACGGAAAACTTCTAAATGAGGGCTACTCTTTGCTGCGTTTAAGCTATCTGCAGTAACAAAATAAATCTTATCCTGGCCTTCCTTCATACGTCCGACATAATCAGTCAATGAAACCGTGGGTTCATCAGACTCATCATGCGTTGAAATAAACCGAAGCAATTTAGCGATACGTTCTCGGTTAGCAAAATCTTCGCCTACCCCTTCTTTTAAAACCGAACCAAACTCGCGCCAAAAAGTTTTGTACTTTTCTCTACCCTCACCATCTTCACTTTTGGACAAACTCTCAATAAGTCCAAGTACTTTCTTAACGGTACCCGCTCGTATTGTATCGATATCTTTTGATTCTTGTAAAATTTCGCGAGACACATTTAAAGGTAAATTATTAGAATCTATAACGCCCCTTACAAACCGAAGATAGTTTGGCAGTAGCTTCTCCGCATCCTCCATGATGAATACGCGTTGTACATACAATTTGATGCCATGGCGATGCTCACGATCAAACATATCAAACGGCGCACGCGCAGGAATATAGAGTAACTGTGTATATTCTTGTTTACCTTCAACCTTGGCATGTAAATAAGTCAGTGGCGCTTCAAAGTCATGTGATACATGCTTATAAAATTCGTTATATTGTTCTTGCGTAATATCGCTCTTTGTCCTTGCCCACAAAGCATTTGCTTGATTGATTGATTCTAATTCATCTGAAACAAGTGTCTTATTCTCTTCCTGAGACCACTCCTCTTTCTTCATCTCAATTGGCAAGGTAATGTGATCCGAATACTTGCGGATTATCCCGCGCAGACGCATTCCATTCAGCAGCTCATCTTCATCCTCACGCAAATGCAGGGTTATTTCAGTGCCACGCTTTTCTTTTGTAACAGTCTCTAATGTAAAATCACCTTCACCGACTGATTCCCAACATACGCCATGCTCAGCAGTCAGTCCTGCACGACGCGTAAGCAACGTTACTTTATCTGCGATAATAAAAGCAGAATAAAAACCAACACCAAACTGGCCAATGAGATTGGCATCTTTTACCTGATCACCCGTCAACGAATCAAAGAATTCACGTGTACCCGATTTAGCAATCGTACCAATATGGTCTATCACCTCTTGACGTGACATTCCAATGCCATTGTCTGTAATGGTAATCGTACGCTCTGCTGAGTCATAGCTAACAAGAATCTTTAACTCAGAATCATCCTCATACAACGCTCCATCAGTTAATGCTTCAAATCTCAATTTATCCGAAGCATCTGATGCATTCGATATCAATTCACGCAGGAATATTTCCTTGTTACTGTACAAAGAGTGAATCATCAATTTCAACAGTTGTTTTGCTTCAGTTTGGAAACTCATTTGTTCTTTATTTGTTTTTTTTGGCACAGTTCTCTCCATAGTTAAATCAGATAGATAATAAGGGTGATTTATTGAAATTCAAGTTAATCCAGTATGCACGACACTAATCAAGCACTAAAATAACTTTAAAACTATTGGAATATAACGATTGTCACTAGATACAATTATGTAACTATTGAATAAAATTACTAGTCTGATGATTATTTTGTTGAAATCATCACAAAAGAAGTTGAAAGAATTTAAGGAAAAGCCTAAACGGAACATCAGAAAAAACTAATGTGGCTAATGAACAATACGAATAAGTCCATCACTAAAACAAGAATCCCGCCATACTCCATTCACATGAAGATATAACGGGCTAGTGTTACTTTAAAGAGAACCCGTCACATTGAATGTTCAATAGCAAACAAACTCAGTGCCATCAAACTCTGCGGAAATAAACCAAGTACAATAACTGCCAATCCATTTACTGAAACAAGCACTTTCACATCAATGCTCGGTGTAATCGGCGCATCACTAACTGGGTCGTCAAAATACATCAGTTTTATGATACGTAAATAGTAAAAAGCACCAATAACTGACAATAAAACTGCAACAATCGCCACCCAAACAAATCCTGCGGCAAGAACTGCTTGTAATACTGACAGCTTTGCATAGAAACCTATCATCGGTGGAATACCGGCCATTGATAACATCATGACCATCGTAATGAATGCATACCATGGATTTCTTTTACTGAGTCCTTTAAAGTCATCAATATTGTCTGCTTCAAATCCATCACGTGAAAGCATCAATATGATGGCAAAAGTGCCAAGCGTCATTAGAACATAGGCGAACGTATAAAACATGGCTGAGCTATAGCCATTGGTATCAGCGCTAATTAAGCCTAATATCAAGAACCCCATATGTGAAATAGTTGAGTAGGCCAACATACGTTTGATGTTCGTTTGTGCGATCGCAGCAATATTACCAATTGCCATAGACATAACAGCGAGGATAACAAGCATGCCTTGCCAATCATCGACCATTTCACCCATGCCTTCAACAAGCAAACGCATGACAAAACCAAATGCAGCTAACTTTGGTGCTGAACCAATAAATAGGGTTACAGCAGTTGGCGAACCTTCATAAACATCCGGCGCCCACATATGAAATGGAGCGGCACTGAGTTTAAAACTAATGCCAGCAACAATAAATACTAACCCTATCACAAGCACTTCATGACTCATCACACCACTCTTAATAACATCAGATACTGCAGCAATGTGTAACGAACCCGTTGCGCCATATACCATCGACATACCATAGAGTAAGAAACCAGAAGCTAAAGCACCCAGCACGAAAAACTTCATCGCTGCTTCAGTTGCAGTGACTGTATTCCGACGTAATGCAACCAATGCATAAAGTGATAGTGAAAGTAATTCAAGTCCAATATAAAGTGTGAGGAAATGACTAGCGGAAATCATCACCATCATGCCAAGCGTTGCAAACAAAACTAGACTAAAAAACTCGCCGGTGTACATATTTCTCAAACTGATATAGTCACGAGAATAAACAAGAACAGAAGCAACTGTCCCATAGACCATCAATTTCAGAATGTCAGACATGGCATCATCAACAAACATACCCGAAAAGGTATAGGTCGTTTCAGATGAGAATGATGTAAATGTAAGGAAAGCACAGCCTAGCAAGGCAAAATGCGATAAATAATAAGCAACGTAACGTTTCTTTTCACCCGCTATTAAATCAGCAAGCATCACCACACATACCATCACAAGAAGAAATATCTCGGGATAGGCAGAAGTTAAATCAGGTGACTGGATATTCATTAATCAATATTCCTCATATTGAGACAGCGTTTATCTCGATATTTAATTATAGTTTGCTTTGTGCGACATGCGCTAACAGATCATCTACTGTTGCATGCATGACTTCAGTCAATGGGAATGGATGCACGCCAAGCCAGATAACAGCAATAGCTAATATAGCCAGTATGGCAAATTCACGTTTATTAACGTCCTTTAAACCTTCAACTGCTGAATTCGCGATATCGCCAAATATGACACGTTTGTACATCCACAAAGTATATGCTGCGCCGAAAATAAGTGTCGTTGCTGCAAGAAATGCATACCAGAAACTTACTTTCACGCTACCCATGATGACCATAAATTCGCCTACAAAACCA